>CATVQN010000001.1 GCA_958346135.1 uncultured Eubacteriales bacterium
CCTAATTGCAGGATTTACAATCCAATCCGAAACGAAATTAGGAGCGGAAAGGCAAGAATCCCTTTCCGCTCCTGGTATTACCGTGCCATTTTTTCAAGTAGTTTCAGGGCTTCCTCCAGCTTCGGATTTTCTGCATCGGTTTGCAAAGCCTCCCGGACACAGTTTCGGATATGTGCCTGTAGAATCTGTTGATTTACGCTCTTTAACAAAGCCTGCACGGACTGAAGCTGCGTGGATATATCTACACAATAGCGATCTTCCTCAATCATTTGCAGGATACCGTCTATTTGTCCTCTGGCAATCTTCAATTTGTGGGTAATATCATCTTTTTTTGCTTTCATAGGCCGCCCGTTTACTGGATACCCACAACCTGATAGCCCGCATCCTCAATCGCCGCTTTCAATAATTCATCCGGCACATCCTGATTAAGCTGCACCTGTGCCGATTTGTTTTCAAGGCTGACAGAAACCTCCCTGATGCCCTGGATTTCACGCAGCGCCTTGTCAACGTGCTTTACGCAGTTCATGCAGACCATCCCCTCAATATTCAATACTTTTTCCATTTCAATCGCTCCTTTGCTTATTTTTTTAGCTGGTGTTTCTGCATACGATTGGGCCGTGTCTGGCTCCGTATGGGATAAATGCTTTGCCTTGAACCATCTCAGCCGCAGGGCGTTCGATACCACAAATACAGAGCTGAAGCTCATGGCAAACGCACCGATCATTGGATTCAATTTCAGGTCAAAAGGCAGGTAGAAAAGCCCTGCTGCCACCGGAATCCCGATAATGTTATAGATAAATGCCCAGAACAGATTCTGCTTGATGTTGCGGATCACCGCCTTACTAAGCTGAATTGCCGTCGATACATCCAGCAAGTCACTTTTCATTAAGACAATATCTGCGGATTCAATCGCCACATCGGTTCCCGCTCCGATGGCGATACCGACATCTGCTCTGGCAAGTGCCGGTGCATCATTGATGCCGTCGCCAACCATCGCAACCTTTTTCCCCTCGTTCTGTAATCGCCGGATCTCCTTTTCCTTGTCCTGGGGAAACACCTCGGCAACCACACGGTTCACACCGACTTGACGCCGGATTGCTTCAGCAGTCTTGGCATTATCCCCGGTCAGCATGACGACTTCAATCCCCATGCGGGCCAGTTCCTGCACCGCCTGTCTGCTGGTGGGCTTCACTACATCGGCCACGGCAATGACACCAATGAGCTGCCCGCCACGGGCAAAGAACAGCGGTGTTTTGCCATCCACAGCCATTTCCTCGCCCAACTGGAGGAGTGCGCCGCCCTGGATACCATTTGCCTCTATTAACCGGCGATTGCCGGCAAGGCAGGTATCATCACCGATCCAACCGACAATACCCTGGCCGGGAATCTGCTTAAAATCGCTCACCGGCAGGAAAGAAAGCCCCTCTTTTTCAGCTTCTGTTACAATCGCATCTGCCAAAGGATGTTCGGACAGTTTTTCCAGAGAAGCCGCAATTTGCAGCAGCTCTTTTGAGCGGATACCCTCTTTGCAGAGCATATTTGTTACCACAGGTGTACCCTGGGTAATGGTTCCGGTCTTGTCCAGAACGACCGTATCAATGTTATGGGCGGTTTCCAGGGCTTCCGCTGATTTAATCAGGATGCCATTTGTCGCACCTTTGCCGGTTCCAACCATAATAGCAGTAGGCGTTGCCAGTCCCAACGCACAGGGGCAGGAAATGACCAGAATGGAGATACCGATAGAAAGGGCAAATTCAAATCCATAGCCCAACAGCAGCCAGACTACAACGGCAATCAAGGAAATCGTGATAACTACCGGTACGAATACGCCGCTAACTTTATCAGCCAGCTTTGCAATGGGAGCTTTGGAACTGGTCGCCTCATCCACCAGGCGGACGATCTGCGCCAGCGTAGTATCATCGCCCACTTTGGTAGCCTGCATTTTGAAATAGCCGGACTTACTTGTAGTCGCACCGATCACTTTGTCCCCAATATGCTTTTCCACCGGGATGCTCTCGCCGGTTAAGGCGGATTCATCAACAGAGGAAAATCCCTCAATTACAATGCCATCCACTGGCACGGATTCTCCGGCCTTGACAATCAGGGTTTCACCTAACTGCACATCTTCAACAGGAACTTGAAGTTCCTGGCCGTCCCGCTCCACAGTAGCAGTCTTGGGAGCCAGGTTCATCAGTTTTGTAATCGCATCAGAAGTTTTGCCCTTTGCACGGGCTTCCAGGGTCTTGCCCAGGGTAATCAAGGTCAGGATCATACCTGCGGATTCAAAATACAAATCCATCATAAAGCTGTGAACCGTAGCCATATCCCCGTGACCGAATCCGATGCCGATTTTATAAATGGCATAAATACCATAGACGATTGCTGCACTGGAACCTATGGCAATCAGGGAATCCATATTGGGCGAACCGTGGAACAAAGTCTTGAATCCCATGCGATAGTATTTGAAATTGATAAATACCACCGGGATCAGCAGAAGAAACTGGGTAAATGCAAAACTCATCGCATTTTCCATGCCCAGCAGAAAACCGGGCAAGGGCCAGCCCATCATGTGACCCATAGAGATATAAAACAGCGGTATCGTAAAGAGGGCAGACAGCAAAAGCCGTTGTTTCATCTGCTTATATTCTGCCTGCGCTGTGCTGGCTTCCGGCTTTGCTGCCGGGGCAGCCGTGTGGCTTTTCGTTCGTGCCGGAGTTTTTGGGAACGCACCATATCCGGCTTTTTCAACTGCCTGGACAATTCCCGCCGTGTCCAAAACAGACTCATCATAAGAAGCAACCATGCTATTCTTCAGCAGATTGACGGACACTTCTTTGATGCCGGGGAGCTTGCCCACGCTCTTTTCAATCCTGGCAGAGCAGGCCGAGCAAGTCATACCCGTAATGTCAAATTGCTCCTTTTGCAAAAATTATCCCTTCTTTCTTTTTGGGTATTGTGCGAGTACCCTCCCCCCGTAGGGCACTAAAAACCGTTATAGAAAGGGGCGTTTGGCATCTTTGGGGGAAAGATACCTGTCCGCCCCAGTCATAGCGTTGCACGAATGGTCATTACTTGACCGTGCATTATTATACTTGCCAGCACCGTTTTTTGTCTGCTCCAATGGGTAGGCTTTCAAATCCATTTAGCTGTTTTCTGAAAAGAAAAAGGGAGCTTGCTTCAGCAGCAAACTCCCCGTGTGGCAGAGTATTATTTTTTTCGGCTCGAAAGAATCCCCGAAATACCAAAGATCAATCCAGTTACCAGAGATATTACCGCTAAAACCAGAATGATAAAAGCTGAATCATTTCCGTTGAAGCCAAGTGCTGTTAAAGTATAGAGAAATACAAGAGTGAGCATCAAGCAAAAGATACCGAAAAGGATTTTAGTGTTATCGCTCATATTTATCAGCCTCTCTCCTAATTAGCTCTAAGTGTGACCGGAGCTGCTGTGTACTTTGAATATAGAGTATTATTTTTCTGGCATAAAACGGTTTCCAAAATCAGCGGTCTTTTCCTTTTGATAGTAAATATATAATAGCCGCTCCAATAATGCTAACCGACATTACTACCCCGATGCCTGGATTGAAAAAAGCAAACCAAGTTCCAACTATTGCGCTAACAAGTCCAATCAAAACAGCAATAACAATTCTCATGATTTCACCTAATAGCTAAAAGTTTTCTGATTGCCTCGTTCGTCAGAGGAACCGAGATTTTTATTCATAGAATACTTTCTCTCAAAAAGGCACCTTATCTGCTTGGTTAGAGTTATTATATGAAATATCGCTTTTTGTGTCCGCTCCATAAAGGAGATTTTTTTACCCAAAAAGCAAGAGATTTTTTGAGTAAAAATCCAATCAGCAGGTTTTCCAATCCAAAGGGCAATATCAGCTCCCAAGCCATTGACTAAGGGCTTTTTTGTGAATATACTGGCGGCATGAACGATTAAACATCCTTTTAATTGTTCAGCCATGTCAAACCAACCAAATCACAAAAAGAAAGGGGGCTATCTCCATGAAAAAGACAATTAAGCTGATTGACCTGGATTGTGGTCACTGTGCGGACAAAATCCAGAACGCCGTAAAGAAAATCGACGGTGTTACCAGCGTATCCGTCAACTTCCTGGGCCAGAAGATGGTTCTGGAAGCGCCGGATGACAAGTTTGATGCCGTCCTGGCCGAAGCAAAGGCACTGATTAAAAAGATCGAGCCGGATGTAACCGTCAAGGCGTAATAAAAGCCATCCACCGGCTGCCATCCCTGGTAGCCGGTGTTTTCATGAAAGGAGAACTTAACTTATGACACGAAAACAAAAGCATCTGCTTACACGCATCCTTGTGGCGGCGGTGCTGTTCCTTGCAGGCAGTCTGCTCCATCTCCCCGAATATGTGGAGATGGGAGTATTCCTTGTCTGCTATGCAGTAGTTGGGTGGGATATTGTTTGGAAAGCAATTACGAACATTCTGCATGGGCAGGTGTTTGATGAAAATTTCCTGATGACGATTGCCACCATCGGCGCATTGATTTTAGGCGAACATTCAGAGGGTGTCGCCGTTATGCTGTTCTATCAGGTTGGAGAATGGTTCCAATCTTATGCGGTTTCCAAATCCAGAAAATCTATTGCCAGCCTGATGGATATTCGACCGGACTATGCGAACGTCGAACAGGACGGCAAACTGGTGCAGGTTGACCCTGACGAAGTTCAGATCGGTTCTGTTATCGTAGTAAAGCCGGGTGAACGTATCCCGTTGGATGGAACCATCATCAAAGGTTCTTCCGCTCTGGATACATCCGCCCTCACAGGCGAATCCATGCCTCGTGAGGTGGAACCGGGAATGGAGGTCATCAGCGGCTGCATCAACCAGACTGGTATCTTGACTATCCAGACAACAAAAGAGTTTGGGGAATCCACCGTAGCGAAAATCCTTGACCTGGTTGAAAATGCAAGCGATAAAAAAGGAAAAACCGAGAACTTTATTACACGCTTTGCCCGTTACTACACGCCTGCGGTGGTATTTGCCGCCCTTGCGCTGGCAGTCCTGCCGCCGCTTATTACTGGGCAGGCGTTTGGCGTCTGGATTTACAGAGCCTTGACTTTCCTGGTTATTTCCTGTCCTTGTGCGCTGGTCATTTCCATCCCGCTTAGCTTCTTTGGCGGTATCGGCGGTGCTTCCAAGATTGGTGTTCTCGTAAAGGGCAGCAACTATCTGGAATCTCTGGCTCATGCCGAAGTTGTAGTCTTTGATAAGACTGGCACTTTGACCAAAGGATCTTTTGTGGTAAGTGAAATCCATCCCAATGGCATGAAAGAGGAAAAACTTCTGGAGCTGGCGGCATACGCAGAGGATTATTCCAACCATCCTATTTCGCTCTCGATCAAGAAAGCCTATGGGAAGAAAATCGACAACAGCCGTATTTCCAACGTGCAGGAAATTGCCGGTCATGGTGTGCAGGCTGTCATTGACGGCAAATCGGTTCTGGCTGGCAACGCCAAACTAATGGAAAAGGAACACATCAAGTACAAACCGTCTGTTTCCATTGGTACAGTGGTTTATCTGGCCTGTGACGGAAAATATGCCGGGTGTATTGTCATCGAAGATGAAGTCAAGGAAGATGCACCGGCAGCTATTAAGCTGCTGAAATCTTCCGGTATCCGCAAAACTGTTATGCTGACCGGTGATGCAGATGCGGTTGGGCAAAAGGTAGCCGGCCGCCTTGGTCTGGATCAGGCATATACCGAACTGCTCCCGGCTGACAAGGTTGACCGTGTGGAAGATCTGCTGAAGCAGAAAAGCGAAAAGGGCAAGCTGGTCTTTGTCGGGGATGGTATCAATGATGCCCCTGTGCTGGCAAGAGCCGATGTAGGTATTGCTATGGGAGGTTTGGGTTCCGACGCTGCTATCGAAGCTGCCGACGTCGTTCTGATGACGGATGAACCGTCCAAGATTGCCGCCGTTATGAAGATTGCCCGTAAGACCATTGGTATTGCCAATCAGAACATCGTATTTGCCCTGGGCGTTAAATTCCTGGTACTGGTTTTAGGCGCTTTGGGGTATGCAAATATGTGGGCGGCGGTATTCGCTGACGTAGGTGTTTCTGTCATCGCTATCCTGAACGCAATCCGGGCCATGCGTGTGAAGCAGCCGAATATGACTGCGTAAAGAAAATACAGGTTGGAGAATAAAAGCAGAAATGCGCCGCTGTTTTCTTCTGCGGCGCATTTCTCTATTACAAATCAGTCGGACATGATATTTCAAACAACGCATCTATGGAACGGTGCAGCAGCTTTGCCTGTGGCGTGTCGGCTAAAGAATAATAGACTTCCTTTCCGTCCCTCCGGCTGGATATAATGCCGCTTTTCTTTAGTATTCGCAGATGATGCGATACAGCCGGGGCACTCATATCAACAGCCGCCGCAATATTGCAGACACATTCGTCGCAATGGCACAAAAGCCATAATATCCGCAGGCGTGTCGGATCTCCAAGTTGCTGAAACAGAAAAGCTATATCTGTGAAGTCCTCTGTGTGAGGCATTTTATTTAAAACCCGTTCCATATTCTGCCCGTGGTTATGAGGTAAATTATAATGCGGCATAAGGCTCAGCTCCTTCCTGAAATAATGATACCTGCATCTATTTTATCTGTCAAACAGCTTATATAGATTGGAGAAAATACATGGACAAAACAGAAAAAATTGTTTCCGCAATTCCCAGTGCTGCCGAATTAGAGCAACTGGCTGAATTGCATAAGGCAATGGGCGACCATACCCGAATGCGAATCCTCTGGCATCTAACGCAGAAAGAATACTGCGTCAGTGATCTTGCCAAGGAAATCGGTGTTACAGAATCCGCTTTATCCCACCAACTCCGTGCATTGCGGATTGTTCGATTAGTCCGGTCACGCAAAGAGGGAAAGAAAGTAATCTATTCCTTGCAGGATGAACATATCGGATGGGTACTGGAAGAAACCTATGCCCATATTTCAGAAAGATGAAAAGGCAGCCCCTGCGTTGTGGGCAGGGGCTGCGCTGGACGCTCGTTACAGGTTTTCGTAGGAAACCAACTGGCTCATCGGGATACGCTGGGAATCGAAACGATTGGTGTCAGCGTCCTCCTCATCTGAGTAGCCGACAACCAGGATGTTGACCGGCTCCAAGTTGGCCGGGAGGTTAAATTCCTGCTTCAGCACATCAGGCTGGAAATAGCAAACCCATACCGTGCCAAGTCCCAGCTCTGTGGCCTGGAGCATCATGTGATCTGTCAAAATGGAAGCGTCGATGTCACCGCTCTGCTTCTTATCGAAAGGCCGTGTCCATGCCTTGTTGTGATCGGCGCACACGATGATTGCCAGGGGCGCACCGTAGATGCCCGCTGCCTTGCTGATTTTGGCAAGGCCCTCCTCACTCTGAACGACAAGCAGATGAACCGGCTGGAGGTTCGCCGCAGTCGGAGCCACATGAGCGGCTTCCAAAATCTGCTCCAGCTTTTCCGGCTCAACTTTCTGGTTAGTGTAACTGCGTACCGAGTGACGCTGTTTTGCGATATTGATAAAATCCATAGTATGAAGTCCTTTCTGTAATCATGTATTGTGTCAAATCAACCGTTGAATTTATTGTAGCACTTAGAATGAAAACCGCAAGAATGCACTTTTTTGATAGGCACTATCCCAAAAGATAGCAGCTTGCGTGAAAGGAGTTATCTTAAATGAAATGCGAAACGAACCCAAATAACTGCCCTATTGAAGTAACATTGTCCTTAATCGGCGGCAAATATAAGCCGGTGATTCTCTGGTTTCTGATAGACCATCCCCTGCACTATGCTGAATTGCAGCGACTCATACCAAAAGCAACCCCTAAAATGCTCTCTCAACAGCTCCATGATCTGGAAAACAGTGGTATCATTCATCGTGAAGTTATACCGGAAAAGCCACCAAAGACTCTGTATTCCCTCACTGCTTTTGGCAAGAGCCTTATCCCTATTTTGGACGCAATGTGCCAATGGGGAAACAGTTATCTGGACGGGCTGGATGTTCAGGCACCATGCTGTCAAAACCATAACTCTCAATAATACAAAAATTGGATAATCGCCTTTTCATGGTAACTACCCGTATGTTGTGCTTTGTTAGAATGTGTTGTATCATAAGAACCAAACTGTCATAATATGAGCCAATAAATCTGGAATTTGTAAAGGAGATATAGAAAGAAAATTGAGAAATCAAATTTGGGATTGCCTAATATAATTACACAGCGCAACAAAGTCAACATCTGGACTTTTACCCAAAATATTTTTCAAGCTTTCTTCCGCCTTTTTATGCAGCTCCGGCTTTTTCAGATCATCCAGCAGAAAGAAAATGTTGAGCCGCCTGCCAATCGTAAAAAGAAGTTTTTCATCCGGGGATAAAGACAAAAACCGATCAATCGCCGATAGCATTTCCTGTTTCTCTGTCCGCAAATTGCCCCGGACTTCCAGAAGAAGATTGATGATGTGTTCATTTACATAGTAGCTGTCCATCGCTTGTAACTGCTGCAAAAACATCTTTTGCTCTATTACAATTTCTTCTTCTGATTGCAAGGTGAAAGAGCCATCACGGACGAACTCCCCCAGCTTGGATTCCGGTTTAATACCCGTAGCATGGACACGGATAAAATCAGGCTGGATCACGTTCAATGCTTTTGCCGTCTGGATCGCATTTTCTTCCGATAACTCTTTACCGCCGATCCCAAGCAATATAAACTCTGACAAAATCATGTCAGCGTCTTTTGCCATGCAGCCACTTCGTACAACCGTATCTGAATCGAATCCTTTATTTATTAGTCTCAATATCTGAGCTGAACCGGTTTCCATTCCGCAGTAGAGATGATTTAGTCCAGCTTGCCGGAGTATCTTTAACTCTGCTGGAGTTTTCCGAGTGATACTATCCGCACGGGCATAGGAAGTGATGTATTGAATGTCGGGGAAATACTGATTGATTGCGTCCAATATGCGAAGCAAATAATCTGTTTTTAACACCAGAGCATCCCCGTCCTGCAAGAAACAGGAATTGATTTTCTTGCCCTGATAAAACTGGGCTTGCTGTCTAATGTCCTCTATGGTTTCGTCGATGGGACGCATGGAAAACTGCATGGATTTATAAAGCCCACAAAAATAGCACTTATTCCAATGACATCCTCTTGTAACTCGTATCAGTAGGCTATTACTCTCAGAGGGCGGGCGAATAGGCCCAATTTCTATATCTTTCATGAGTATATGTCCTTTCTATGTATTCATGTTTAGGGTATCATCCCGGACAAATCTAAACAAGAATGTACTTTTTTGAAAGGCACTATCCTTTTGGAAAGTAGCAAGATGCGGTACACGGGAGCAAATAACGAAAGATTTTGCAAGCAATGGAAAGGGATATCCTTTTGCCCTCCACCCCTTATGGGGCGGAGGGCAGAAGTTTATCCCTTTCCGCTTGTTGGGGAGTTCCCCAAGCCCCCGGCAGAGTGCTGGCGCAACTCTGACCGAACACCACATAATTGTGGTGGCTACGCTTCGCTTATAAAAGAAAAAACCGGAAGCTGGACACTATGCCACGGCTTCCGGTTTTCCTAATACCTTAGCGGTCTTGCTCCTGTTTTTTCTCTTGTTCCTGTTCTTTCTTTTCTTCCTGCTTAATCTGAAGCAGACTGTCCACATTTGACTTGACCGCCTGCAATTCCTGATTTTCCTGCCGCAGCCGCTTGAAATCCTCATAGGCTGCTTTTTTCTTTGCCAGCAGGTCGGTGTACTCCGCTTGCAGCACCTTAACCGTCGGCAGCTTCTTCACGCCTTGGGCATCAAACGCCCGCTTCGCCGCTTCATGCAGAAGCAGATCCGTTTCATGGGCTGCCCTAAACGCCGGTTTATCCGCAGCTTTTGTTTTCCGGTAAGCCAGATAGGTATTCCGGGTCTTGGCATAGTTGATGATATGCGTCTTTAAGGCTGCGATCTGTTCCATACGATGTTCCATCTGCTTGATAGAGGTAGAAACCGCTTCAAAATCTGCCGAAGCCGTTTCTGCTTTGGATACCAGAACATCATACTCCGTGATACCATGCTCTGTAAGATAGTTGAGGGTTTTTGCGGCCTCTTTCAGATTGTGAATCTTCATCCACCGCTCCATGCCAGGGCCACGCCCTTGCAGGCGGGCCTGAATGTCCATAAGCAGATTGATACGGGTATCCTTTTCCAGATTGACTTTCTTTTTACGGCGGGGTAACTGGGTCTTTCCAATACGCTCTTGCAGGGCTTCCAGCGTGTAATCGGCTCCCAGTGTCCGGGAGCGGGTAAAACGCTCCTGTCCCTGGGCACGAAATTTCAGAATCTTTTTACTCTGGACGACCTCATAGCCCTCCTGCCGCATAGCTTCCAGAAATTCATCAAAAGTCTTAACCGCAGGCAGTATCCGGTCAATATTTTTCCGCAAGAGATTTTTCCAACTCTTGCCGTTTTTCTCTGCCGCCCACTCCGCATAGTGCTTGCCTTTTTCCTGGGGTTCTTCAATGATGTTCAAGCCAAATTCCTGGCATATCCGGTCATTGGCTTTCCGTAGAGGGAGAAAGCTGTTTTTCACATTGTTGAACTTGTGGGAGCAGTCCAGAGCGGTGCTGTTAAATTCGATGTGATTATGGATATGCTTCTTATCCACATGGGTCGCCACAATAAATTGATGTTCTCCACCAGTAAACTCCAAAGCCAATTTATATCCCAGCTTATTGGCATCCTCCGGCGTGATGGTTCCCGGCTCAAAGGACTGGATAATCAGATAAGAAATCACATCCTGATCCGGGGCACGTTTGCGCCCGGTTGTAGCGGTATAAATCTGCTTGGACACCGCAAATTCCTGCCATGCCGTATCCGGGGAACACTGATAGCCAGTGACCAGTAAGCCGCCGTCTGTTTTCTCTGGATTCTTGTCATAGTCCAGCCGGTCTTTTAACACAGCGGCAATGCTGCGCCCCTCGCTGGCATGGCGGGGTTTGAGTTTTGAGATCGCCATACAGCGGCTCCTTTCTGTCAAAAGTAAGGGCACGGCAGCTTGAAAATACTGCCGTGCCCGGTTGGGGTTATGCTGTTAAATTGCCTTTCGCATACTGTTTATATCGTCTACTTGTTCTGTCAGCCAGACAGCCGCCCCCGGCGGTTCACAAATCCTCAAACTTGGAGAGCAGGGAGCTGAACGCTCCCCACAGTTCTCCGTATCTGGTTTTTAAATCTGCGATGTCCTCCCCATACAGATTGCCGGTGCTGTTCACACGCCTTGCGATCTGGTTCAAATTGTTGGAGCAGGTGCGCAGCAGGGCGGCCAGTTCCTTAACGTCTGTCATATCTACCCGGACAACGTAGCCGTCCACCGCCATTTTTCTGAGGTACGCCCTCTGGTTGTGCGTGCCGAGCAGTTCCATCTTTTTGTCAATAATCTCTTTTTCTTCGGGCGATACCTTGAAATACAAGGGAATGGTGCGCCCACTGCGTGGATTCATTAAATTGCCACCTCCATTTCTTTATCTTTCTTTGGTGCTGCACTGGCGGCGGACTCCACACCCATACGGCGCAAAAGCCGCTTGATGGAAGTCTTGCCGTCATGCTTTTGCCGTTCCCGGCTGTTTGGTTTGTCTTTGCCGCCGATATTTAACGCCACATTTAAGGCAGCCAGCCGCTCCGATTTTTCCGCAAGCTCCGCTTCCTGGGGGAATGGACGCTTGACCTCAACCTTGGCGTCCTCCATCTGCTGGAGTAGGTTTCCAAGAACCGTCTGATGCTGTTTCAGGTTATCCCGCATTCCCTCCAGCACATTGTCCATACGGGTAATGTTGCCAAAGGGGTCGCTGCCCGGTTCAAAGGTGTGGGAGCGTGTATGCTTCAAAGTAATCTGAAGTTTCGGAGATAGGCCGCTGTCGGATACCCATAACGTCATGGGAAAACCACGATATTCGCCCAGTTCCACCTTGTCGCTCAAATCTTTCAGGCTTTCAAATGCAGCGATGATCGCCTGACCTGCTTCTTTCTTCTCGGTGTAAGTAGTGCCCCTGACCGTCATGGAAAAATGCTCCTTGTCCGGCGGCGTATGGGCTTCCAAGTGCCGGATGTCTGTCTCCAGGTCAGCAATCGTTTCCTGTTCCCGTTTGATTGCCTGGGGATAGAACTTAATCAGGTTATCCTCCAGGGCATACCTCTGGCTTTCATGGTTGGCTTTTAACAGCTTTAGCTTCGTGACCTGCCCATCCAGTTCGGTCTTTTCCATAATCCTGGGGTCGCCGGATGCCAGCGCCTTGACTTCTGCATAGGAAAGAGCAGCTTCGTCCACATCCTCGCAAGAGCGGGATGGGTTTTTGCCGCTCATAAGCTGGCCGATGAATTTCTGTTTGTTCTCAATCAGCCCCCAGTTATAAGCATCAAAGGTTCCCTCGGTCACATACTTAAAGATCTTGACGCTCTTAAACTGGTTGCCCTGGCGCAGAATACGCCCTTCTCGCTGTTCGATATCCGCAGGCCGCCACGGACAGTCCAAATGGTGGAGCGCCGCAAGCCGTGTCTGGACATTGGTGCCAGCCCCCATCTTGGAGGTGGAGCCTAAGAGGACACGCACCTGTCCTTTCCGTACTTTGGAAAAAAGCTCCGCTTTCTGAACGTCGGTCTTTGCGTCATGGATAAAAGCAATCTGTTCCGGCGGAACGCCCTGCGCCATCAGCTTCTGTTTGATGTCATCGTACACATTAAAGGAATTATCCCCGTGGGGTGTGGAAAGGTCGCAGAAAACAAGCTGGGCACCTTTCTGGGGTTCCGTATCCCGCCAGACTTTTAGCACATTTCCCACACAGGCATTGACTTTGCTTTCCGGGTCGTCAGGCAGTTCAGGATATGCCAGACGCTGATCCAGCGCCAGCTTCCTGCCGTCCGATGTAATCTTGAGCATATTGTCCTCCCTGGGGTCCACTAAGCGGTTTCTTACATCCTCCGCACGTTCTCCCAGTTCAGCAACCAGCTCTTTTTGAAATTCGCTGGGCTTTGTAACTACCGTGATATTTTCCGATGCCGGAACCGGCAGCTTTAACATTTCAGCAGTCTGGATGTCCGCCGCCTCTTTCCACATGGCCATCAGTTCCGGCAGGTTGAAAAACTTGGCAAACCGGGTCTTGGCACGGAAACCGCCGCCCTCCGGTGCCAGCTCCAGCGCCGTGACCGTTTCGCCAAATGCTGCCGCCCAGCTATCAAAGTGGTCAAGGCCGGTTTCTTTTAACAGGTCATATTGCAGGTAGCGCATCATGGTGTAAAGTTCCACCATGCTGTTGCTGACCGGGGTTCCGGTGGCAAACACCACGCCTTTCCCTCCGGTCAGATCGTCCAGATACCGGCACTTGGCAAACATATCGCTGGATTTCTGAGCTTCGGACTGCCCGATGCCGGCAACATTCCGCATTTTTGTTGTGAGGAAAAGATTTTTGAATCCGTGTGCCTCGTCCACAAACAACTTATCCACGCCCAGTTCCTCAAAAGTGACCACATCATCCTTGCGGCTCTGGTCATTTAGCTTTTCCAGTTTCGCCTGCAAGGATTTCCGGGATTTTTCAAGCTGTTTGATGGTGTAGCGTTCGCCGTTCTGGGCTTTGGCTTCCTCAATGCCGTCAATCACCTGGTCAATCTGCTCCCGCAGGATTGCTTTCTGCCGCTCCGGGGAGAGGGGGATTTTCTCAAACTGGGAATGCCCGATCACCACCGCATCATAATCGCCGGTGGCAATCCGGGAACAAAATTTCTTCCGGTTCTGGGGTTCAAAGTCTTTCTTTGTGGCAACCAGCACTTTGGCACCGGGATAGAGCCGCAGAAAATCTGCGCCCCATTGTTCCGTCAGGTGGTTGGGAACCACCACAAGGTTTTTCCGGCATAAGCCCAGCCGTTTGCCCTCCATAGCCGCCGCAATAATCTCAAAGGTCTTGCCAGCGCCCACACAGTGGGCAAGCAGGCTGTTCCCGCCGTAAAGCATCCGGGCAACGGCATTCTGCTGGTGAGGGCGCAGCTTGATTTCCGGTGTCATACCGGTAAAGCGGATATGGCTGCCGTCATATTCACGGGGTTTGATGCTGTTGAAGATCTCATTGTATTTTTGGCACAGCGCTTCCCGGCGCTCCGGGTCTTTCCATATCCAGGATTTAAAGGCTTCCCGCACCATTTCCTGTTTCTGCTGGGCCAGCATGGTTTCTTTCGTGTTGAGGACACGCTTTTCCGTGCCGTCTGCATCGTGGATGGTGTCATAAACCCGGCAGTCCCGCAGATTTAAGCTGTCCTCAATGATGGCATAGGCGTTCTTGCGCTTGGTTCCGTAGGTCACATAGGCAAGGGTATTGTTCGTACTGTCACGGGTCTTACCGCTGATGTTCCACTCGCCGGTGGCAGCGGAATACCGTGCGGCAATGGTATCGCCCCTGAGATAACCGGGGGTCTTTAAAAGTTCATAGGTAAACTGGGTGTAATACTTCGGGTCAATCCAGGTTGCGCCGATCCGCACATCAATCTCAGCCGCAGAGAGGTCTTTGGGCTGTGACTGCTCCAGCGCAGATACGTTAACCGCATACGCCGGGTCATGTTCTGCCGCAGCCCTGGCAGCCGCCAGTTTCTTCCGCACGTTGCCGGAAAGGTACTCGTCAGCGTTTTCCCAGCCCTCCAGCGGATGATCCAGCCCTTTTTCCGGGTTCTTAAAGATCACGCCGGAGAGTTCCTTGGCAATCTCCAGTTCCTCGCCGGGGCGGTCTAATATCTCCGCCATAAAGGAAAGGTCAACCCCGGCCCGCTCCCCAATGGACACCGCCAGGGCTTCCACCGGGGTATCCACATGGTTAATGCGCTTTTCCTGGTTGATGGTGCGCTTGGAGAACATATCCGCTTTGCGCTCCAGGTTCCTGTCCTCGTCCAGCACTTCCAGGGAACATAACAGGCAGTAGGAGCTGTCCTGCTCAAACGCACGCTTGTTGCCGGTGCTGTTGAGAAGCCCCCATTTTGCGGTGAAGCTGTCATAAGCCGAGTTCAGCCGTGTCTGAAGCTGTGCAATCTGCGCATCGGAACCGCCGTTTAGCTGGGTTTCAATTAAGTTCCGGGTAATGTCCCGCAGGGCGATCATGCCCCGGATGCGTTCCTCCGTGGCAGCCGGGACTTCGACCGGAATCAGCCCGCCATCTTCCTTGTAGTAAAGTTTTCCGTTTGCTTCGGTGTAACTGAAATTGCGGACTTCGGCAGGGGCGTCCAGGGGTTCGGCTTCCTGCTCCGGTGCAGCCGCTTCCCGCATCAGCAGGGCTTTGTCCGGTGCGCTTAAATTTGCCACCGCAGCGGCAAGCTGTTCTTTCAAGTCGGCATCCGGCAGCGGCTTGCAGGCGGTTTCCTGCCCGTAGGGGCCGCCTTCCCATACCATAGAACCCAGAACCATTTCCGGGTGCTGTTCAAAATATTTGTTGACGGGAATGCCGGCAGCGGTCTGGGAAACGTCTACCCAGTCCGGCATCTGTTCCGGCGGAGCGGCCCGTTTCTGCAAAAAGATGATGTCGCTGGTCACTTCCGTACCGGCATTTTTAAACGCATTGTCCGGCAGGCGGACAGCGCCCAAAAGGTCGGCTCTCTCTGCCAGGTATTCCCGGACGGCGGTGTTCGGCTTATCCAGTGTGCCTTTTGATGTGATAAATGCCACGATACCGCCTGGACGCACTTTATCCAACGTCTTTCCAAAGAAATAATCGTGGATGAAAAAGTGCTGCTTATCATACCGGGCGTCGGCTATCTGGTAGTTGCCAAAGGGCACGTTGCCCACCGCCAGGTCAAACCGGTTATCGGCAAAGTTGACACGCTCGAACCCGTCCACTGTGATATGCGCCTGGGGATAAAGCTGCTTGGCGATCCTGCCCGTGATGGAATCCAGTTCCACGCCGTAAAGGGCAGTATCTTTCATGGAATCCGGCACCATGCCAAAAAAATTGCCGGTGCCCATCGCAGGCTCCAGCATGGTTTTTGGTTCTAAGCCCATCTGCTCCACGGCATGATAAATGCTTTCAATGATGACCGGTGCGGTGTAATGGGCGTTTAGGGTCGAACCTCTGGCGGCTTCATATTCAGCCGGGGTTAAAAGCCCTTTCAGTTCGGCATATTCTGTTTTCCACTTTTCATCGGAACCGTCAAACGCCTGGGGAATGCCGCCCCAGCCCACATAACGGGACAGGGTTTCCTGTTCCTCCGGCGTGGCATTTCGGCCACCGGCTTCCAGTTCCTTTAACAGCCGGATGGCCGCCACATTCGCCTGATACTTTGCTTTCGGGCCGCCCACTCCCAGATCGGGAGCAGTAATGCGGAAATTTTCTGCTTTGGGCGGTTGGGGCTGCACAGGTGCTGCCGGTTCGGACGGCTCCGACAGCGGAGCGCCGGATGCAGCCAGTTCTTCCAGTTCCTTGTCCTGGGCGTCTTTGACCAGTTCCCGGACGTAAGACACCGGCTCATTCCTGAAAACCGGGAATCCGGTTCCGGCAGCAAAGGTATCATCCCGCAGGCTGACCGAGCCGAAATCATAGTCTACGCTGTCAATGGTAAAAGTGCGCCCCTCGTCTGTGACCTGCATCCCGATGGGGATATAGTCTGCAATCTCCAGGACTTTCTGGACTTCGTAGGTTTCTCCCTCCGGGCGGGCAAACAGGGCGCTGTTTCCGTGCTGGAGCAGCTTTTCCCCCAATGCCTGCCAGCTTGCGGCAGAGCCGGTGACGGCAGTTTCCCCAAGTCCCGGAATCTCCCTGGTAACGATCTTGCTCCCCAGGGCTTTGGCGGCAGTTTCCGCATCCTTGCCATAGAACAGATACAGATCATCCACTCGGACACCTGCCACATGGCCGGGGTATTCTGCTTTGAGCTTTAAGTATTCTTCGGTCAGCGGCGTAAGGTTCGGCTCCGGCTGGGGGCTTTCTTCCTCTGACGGTGCGCCCGCACGGGTTTCCCTGTCAGTACGTTCCGGCTGGGGCAGGGTACTTTCCTGTCCGGCTTCCTTTAAGGTCAGTGTGCGCCCCAGGGCGGTATAAGTTTCGCCGTTATCCTGGAAGAACACCGCAGGCAGGCCCGCCGTCTGTAACCGGTCAGCGGCTTCCTGCCAGCCCTCCCGGATACCTGCCACGGTCACTTCGCCTATTCCCGGCAGATCAACCGGCAGAAGCCAGGATACCGGCACCGCTTCAAAGGCAGTCCGGGCATCTTCACCGTAAAACAGGCAATACCCGCCGTTTTGGATACCGACCAATTCTTTCGGGTGCTTTTCTTTTAAGGCGTTGTAGGCATCCACATGGGGTAAAAGGGTTGTAGAGCCAGACGTTTCAGCCGGTTCTTCCGGTTCTGTCTTTCCCGTTACCCACGCAGGAGCATCGGGGTCATTTTCGTGCTGTTCCACGCTGGTACGGCGATCCGTTACCATATCCTGATAAGTACGCTCTAAAATATCGTCGATTAAGTATTCCCTGAAATCCGGCAGCGTGGTGTAGGCTTCATAAAGGGCGGGACGGCTGTCTTTCAGACCGGACAGCAGTTCGTCCAGTTTTGCTGAAAGTTCTTCCTGGGCATCCAGCACATCTGTATCCCGGTCACGCAGGAAAGGATAGATCTCACTCTGTTCGATCAATCCGATCAGTTCCGGCAGCGCCGCTTCATAAAGCCGTTTCGGGGTAAGGGCTGCCTGTTCCGTTGCCTGGGCAAGCACTTCCTTGTGCAGACGGTTATGGAAAGCGGACACATCAAAATAGGCTTTGGTCAGTTCCACATCGTCCACGGCAAGCACCGCCCGCCTGATAGCGACGTCGCACTCGATTTTGATATTTTCCTCATCGGAATTTTCCAGGGCGTTGGCAAAGGCGTTATCCTGTAAGACCTGGGCTAAGACCACGGGCTGGAATTGCTCATAAATATCCCGGACAGTGCGCTTTGCCGGTTCCGGCTCCAGGGCGGCCTCCGCTTCGTCACGCTCCAGCATAGACCGGGTGTGGTCTGCCAGTTCCTCCGGCTTCGGGGTTTCACTTCCCAATTCCTCAAAAGCGTCATTCAAATATTCTTCAGAAACCACAAGCCCTTGTTTATCCAACAGTTCCTGTGCCTGTAAAATGATTTTCTCACGGGAGGATGGAGCATCCGGTTTTTCCGGTTCCGTCTGCACCGCACTTTCCGAAAAATCAAAGGAAAGCTGTTCCGGTTCGTCCGCTTTTGCCGTTTTGCGGCTCTGGCTCTTTAACCGCCGCAGGGCAGACTGGGCGGCATCCAGGGGCTTTTGTTCCCGGCTGGCTTTCGGCTGTTTCGCCGGTGCCGCCTTTTGGGGCATATCCGCCGCCCTTTGGATCAGCGAATAGGAGCCGTCTTTGTAAGCGGAAAGCCTGTCATACGCCCTGGTGCAGACTTCATAGCCATACTGTTTGGGTGTCAGGGACTGCAAGCCGTCTTTCATCACAGACAGCAGGCCGTCCACCTGCGCCGGATTATCAAGCATGGGGCGAACCTGCTTCCAGCCATCAAAGAATCCCTCCACCTGATAAGGACGCTGTTCTTTGGCTGCATAGTGGAAAAAGGAATCCACATCACGGGAGAGGATAAAACGCTCATATTCCGGGAACCGTGCCTTATCGTCCGGGGTAAGGAACCGCCCACTTTCCATAAGCTGATGGATATGGCGCTCGGCCTGGTTCCAGTTCAAAGAAGTTTCCGCATAAGGCTTCCCATAGCTGCGCTTGATCTTCATGCCTTTGGCATCATGCCAGGTATCACGGATAGAACTGCCACTGCCGCCAGTGCCAAAAGACTCTTTCAGATAATCCTGTCTTTCTTTGCGGTCTGTGTGATTCTGGAAAAACACATACGCCGCCAGCTTGCTGTCCGAATAGCCGCCGCCAGGGGCAAGCACCTCATTGATTTCGTCTTCTGTAATGAAAGTGGGGCGTTCTTCCTTGAACTGCCCATCCAGGGGAAAGACTTCTGCCGGGATCTGCGCCTGCTCAAGCCGGTGCAAAATGGCGTTGGGGCGGTGAAAATGGAACCGCAGGATTTCCCGGTTCTCCTGGTAAGCATCGCAGAAGCCCTCCATTTCTTTTACAACAGCCGCCAACTGCTCCGGGGATTGCAGCAGCTTTTCTAACTTAGCCGTATCCTCCGGGAAACCGCCCCTCTGCATATAGACTCCATCCACAGTGGGGAGAAGTCCGGCTTCCTTTGCCCCATCGCCAAAATCCTGCCTAAGATACCAAAGCTGCGCCGCCAGTTCTTTAAATTCATTCCCTTTGACCCGGCCTGCCTGTTCCGCAGAAAGATATTTGCCGGTTTCCACCAGCCTGCGGATACGGCTTTCTACCTCCGTCCAGGACAGGCGCAGGCTCTCTTTGTCATAGCGGGCACTTTTGCCGCTGTTGATAGAAAGCCCGTTTTCATCAAACCAGACCGCATAGGGAGTGCCGTCTATGGTAAAGCCACGCCCGCCGGTGCCGAACTCTTTGCGTAAGGATACCGCCATTTCTCCCGCAGGAGCGCCAGCCTGATACTGGGCATAAATACGGAGCGCACCGGCAGGCTCGTTGGTTCCGGCAGACAAAATCCGCTCGACTGCCTGCTCCGGCACCATGCCCACAGAAAAAGCGGGGGCGCTTGCCTCCGCTTGTGACTGGGCGATCTGTTCAATCTGTTCCTCCACGGTGGGGAACAGGGACATTTGTGTAAAAGTTGGGTTGGCATCGGAATAGGGGCCGTCCATCTCCACAGACGATAAGACGGCAGGCTCGCCGCCTGCCGTCCGGGTGTCTGTATTTAACTGTAAATCAGGTCTGCCATCACGATCTCCTCGGCTCTCTGCCGGATGTTGTTCATCCGCTGTACCCATTCCATCTGGTTGGCTGCTTTCAGTTCCTCCGTCACGCCCTCGCTCATCGCCAGTTCCGCCATCACGCTCTCTACCTGCTGGTTCGCCGCCTGGTCGATCTCCGTCAGATGTGCCCACAGGGTTCCTTTCAACAGCATCGCCGTGTAAGCCGCTTTCCGGTGTTCCATCAGATATTTCTCCCTCGCCCTGCCGTACCGGGTCAGGGTTTCCGGTTCGTTCTTCCTGCTGTCCATCACGATGTTCGGAATCTGATAACCGTTCCGGTTGGTGTATGTCAATTCGCTCATCTTCGCCACTCCTTTCACGCTTTAAAGTGTTAAACTGTTCATCTTTATTATAGGACACATCCGGCTGTTTGGCAAGGCTTTTTTTCGCCTGTCTGACCTGTTCCAGTTGGATATTTTTTACCGCCTCACCGATCTCCATTAAAATGGTGCGGTTGGCTTCGGCGGTGGCAGTGCCCAGGCAGGCCAGGGTGCCCACGTTGTTAAAGTTCGTGATGCCCCGCAGATCGTCTGCGTCGATATAGAGGGAAGCGTCCAGCCCGCAGCGGGTTAAAACCGCATACTGGACGCTGGCTTTTATGGTGTCACGGAAAATGACCTCTATGTTGTGGTCGTCCAGTCCCTCTAAAAAGCTGTCCTCCACCTCATAGTGCAGGTCACGGAGATATTCCCCATAGTGTTCCTCCGACACCTTTGAAGCCGCTTCCATCAGGCACTCGCCCAGGTCGCCGCCCTCCGGGATACCGAACGCTTTTGCCAGCCGTTCCATAACCGGGGCATGATAGGCTTCCTCCATTCTCCAAAGCCACGGGTCTTTGCCGCCTTTTACCCTATGAGTATCAGAAACATCGTGGACGTTCTGGATATAGGGCCTGCCGCCTGTGCCTTTGCGGATCAAGCCGATTGCATTGGAACCAGCGGTGACCCAGCGGTGCATCTTGTTATTCCACGTTTCAATGTCCGCACAGGCGACTGCATCCGGGCGCTGGATATAGATTAAAAGCTGGTCGTCAAAATCATAGCTTTTATAAAACCGGGATGCCGTGGTTAGAAACTTCTGCCAGTTTTCCGGTGTTCTTGTGACTTCCTGCTGGGCTTTCTGCGCCAGCTCAGAAATATACAGAAACCATCTGTTTGCCATTGTGACCTCCTTTCAAACGAAAAACACCCAGAACCTGCTTTTTTACAAGTTCTGGGTGTAGTTTACAAATAGGATTCTTTAATAATTTTGTTTTGCCTGTTCCGATAAATGGCGGATCAATTCTTCTGGGGTTGGGATTTCTCCCTTGCATGGAACACGGCTCTGATAGGCTTTGGTTATCTCGTTATTATTTAGTGGATTGGTATATGCGTCCGTAATAGCAGCCTGCATTTCCCGCTTGACTTCTTCCACGCTGACACCGTATTCTTTCGCTACTTTCCGGTATATCTTCCTCATGTTCATAAAAGTTTCCTCCTAAGTAAATACTGTAATCGCCTGAATGATTCGATTATAAGCGATAATAACACTCGTTTCAATAGAAACAGGCGTTACAATCGCTCGGTTTTGGCTTCGGCGTGACTTATGATTATCTACAAGGAGGGAGCAGCAAATGGAAGAACAATTTATTCGTGACCGGCTTTCCAAACTTCGGGAAGAAAAGCAGGTTTCAGAACGAAAAATGAGCCTGGATTTAGGACACAGCACCAGTTATATCCGTGGCATCACATCCGGCAGGTCGCTCCCGTCTATGAGCGAGTTCCTTTATATCTGTGAATACTTAGGTATCACACCATCAGAATTCTTCAAAGAAGAAAAAGAAACCACTTTGACCCAACAAAAAGCGATTGACTATATCTATACCATGACGGATGAGGACATCCAGTTACTAATTGGATTTATCGAACGGATGAAGCACACAGACGAATAACAGGCGGTATCTGAAAAGAACGGACACCGCCTGTTTCTTATTGTCGGCGTTCTTTATTTTTCCGGTTCATATCCTCCAAAACCTTTTTCTGTGCTTCAGACAACACCCTGGGCGGGGCAATCTTAACCCACTTCTTGGGAAGTGAGTATGTCAGACCGCCGTAGCCATTGTCGCCAGTCTGCGTGACCTGCTCCGGGTGGCTCTGGTACAAGCTGTTCAGCGTGTTCTGCAAGCCTGTGTTGTAGGTATAAACCGCAGCAGTGGATTCACTCTCATTAAAGAGGATGATCGTTTCCTGCTCATACTTTGTTAATCTCATAGGCATTACCTCTCCAAATCTTTCCGCTTCGCCGGGGGCTTGGCTGCCGTATGCTGTTCCGGCTTTTTCGCAAGCTGCTCCCGGATCGAGGGCTTTTTTTCCGTTTTCTTTTGCGGCTGCTCCCTGGAAAAATCTTTTTCCCGCATCTGCCTAAAAGCGGTGATCCTGCCGGTTTCATCCGTGACGGGGGCATACATCTTCGGAATCTTAAACATCATGCCGTCCAGACTGATGCCGCCGTAGTAATTCCCGTGGGCGTCCCGTTCTTTCTGAAGCAGCACGGTCTTATCGGCAAGGATAAAGCCCTCCATTTCATGCTTATAGACCAGGCCACAGGGAATCCCGCCAGACTGGGTAAGGGCGATTTCTTTGCCCACCGGCTCAAAGGGATTCTCCACCGGCGCATCCTCCACCACACGAAAAGCGGTAGGCTTGCCCCGTTTGCTCCGCTCGGCAACTTCATAGATATGGGCATCAATGTAACTGCCGTTTACCCTGCGGTTGGAGGACTCATAAAAATCCGGGTTGGACGCACAGGGCGTTAAAAGGATGCCGCCTTTGACAATGTACTGATCCTGGGTAATCTCACCGGGTTCGATATACCGCTCAAAGCGGTTGACCGGCACGACCCGTAGAAGCGGCGTTTCCGATTTTTGTTTCAACACCTCATTTGCCGTTACTGGTTCTTCTTTTTTGGCTGTTTCCTCCTGGACAGATATGTTATTGATAATGCCGTCAATCATGTTATAATTCTGTTCCATGCTCATTTCTGCATATTTTATAGGATTTTCCTCCAATTCCATAAATGGAAAAGCAGCACCGTAATGCTTTCCCAACTGCCGGAGGGATGTCAGGGTATGTTCTGTCAACACAGAACTGGTTCCATCTTGGTTATATACAATCGCATCATTCAAGAGAAATTTATAGAAATTTTTTCCCGTCCATTGACTGTCTGCGTCTTTTGCAAATATCCGCCCATCTTTTGTGTGGGAAAGGCGGATGTCATAAATTTTCAAACGGTCAAGGGTGGTATAAAGGATGTCAATCTCATCTTCCAACAATGTTTTGATGTCCATCATTTACCCCTTTCCTTGAATTTTCTGTCTGGGCGGCAGCTCGATCTTGTAATTCACATACTTTTCTCCGCTATCCGCCAGCACCACCACAGCATCATAGAGTACGCCTTTTTTCTCGCTGAACAGACCTTTCATCTTGATACGCCCATTCTTTAAGAGCGCCGCCGCCATCGGTTTGGTCAGTTCCTTGTGCTTGGAAGTGAAAAAGCGATCGTTTTTCCACATGGAAAACTGGCACTCCCGGTTGGAGCAGTAAAAATTCTTCTTGCCCTCCAGCACATCAGAGCCGCATCGGGGGCATTTCCCGATAACCTCCCTCTGTTGGAACAGGGAAGTATCCGCTTTGACGGCACTGTACTGGGCAACCAGATCGGACACCATCTGTTCAATGCCGCCCATAAACGCATCAGGAGCCTGCTCGCCTCGCTCCACCGACTTTAAGTCAGCTTCCCACTGGGCGGTCAGCCTGGCGGACTTCACGCTGTCCGGCAGCACCACAATCAGGTTGAACCCCTTTTTTGTGGGAAGAAGCTGCCTGCCCTTGCGTTCCAGGAAACCGCCACGCACCAGCTTTTCCAGCACACCGGCACGGGTGGCAGGTGTGCCCAGGCCCGTGCGCTCTGCGCCCTCGATCTCGGCAAATTCTTCGGCGCTGGCGTGTTCCATAGCTGATAAAAGCAGATCTTCCGTGAAGTGCCGGGGCGGGCTGGTGGTTCCCTCTTTGGTAGAAGCCCTGACCTTTTCAAAGGTCTGCCCCTCTGCAAGCGGCGGCAGGGCTTTGGCATCCTCGTCCTTGGGATCATCCTCCGGCTTCTTTTTCAGCGTAGCAAAAAAAACCTGTTCTATCTCCTTAAAACCGGGCGATACCACCACACGCCCCTTTGCCGTAAATGTAGCGCCGCCGCAGAGAAGAACAACGGCGGTATCCTCATAAAGATGTTTTTCCCCCACAGCACACAACAGCCGCACCGTTACCAATGTCAGGATATTGCGCTCCCCGGCAGGAAGTGAGGAGAGATCAGCACCGGAAATCTGCTTTGTGGGCAGTAATGCGTGGTGGTCGCTGACCTTGCCGTTATTGATGACACGGGGCGTATCCACGCTGAGAGCCGCCACGGAAAACGGCAGGGCGGACGCCGCCAGCTCACACAGCGCCGGAATGGTGTCTTTCATATCCTCCGTCAGATAGTTGGAATCCGTCCGTGGGTAGGTCAGCAGCTTTTTCTCATACAACGCCTGGGCGTAATCAAGCACCTGCTGGGCCGTATATCCAAACAGCCGGTTCCCGTCCCGTTGAAGCGAAGTCAGGTCATAGAGCTTGGGCGGCTGTGTGGACTTCTGCTTCTTTTCCACGGACTGCACAACAGCCGCCTGCGTACTGCAGGCGGCTGAAAGATGGTCGGCGGCTTTTCGGTTCTCACACCGTTCACTGGCGGCGGTAAACTTCCCGCAGTCCAGCACCACCGTATAAAACTTTTCCTTTTTAAAATCGGAAATGGCAGTTTCCCGGTCTACTACCAGGGCAAGGGTCGGGGTCATAACCCTGCCGATGTTCAAAGTTTTCCGGTACAGAGAAGAAAACAGCCTGGTGCCGGAGATGCCCACCAGCCAGTCCGCCTTGGCACGGCACAGGGCAGCTTCATACAAAAGGTCATAATCTGTGCCGGGGCGCAGGTTCTCAAATCCCTCCCGGATTGCGGAATCTTCCATACTGCTGATCCACAACCGCTGAAAGGGCTTTGTGCATCCGGCATGGTCATAGACCAGCCGGAAAATCAATTCCCCCTCACGCCCCGCATCCGTAGCGCACACAAGGCTTTCCACATCCGGGCGGTTCATCAGGGAAACCAGCACCTCATACTGGTCTTTTTTATCCGGGGCCACCGTGTATTTCCATTCTTCCGGGATAATAGGCAGATCTTCATAGCACCATTTGGAATACCGGGCATCATAAGCGTCAGCCGCCGCCAGCCCGATGAGATGCCCCACACACCAGGACACCACATAACCGTTTCCCTGCAAATATCCCTGTCCACGTTCCTTTGCGCCCAGCACAGCGGCTAAACTCTGCGCCACGCTGGGCTTTTCTGCAATTACTAATTTCAAGCTGTTTTCCTCCTTTCGCTCATCAGCTTTTTGTAGCAGATACCCACACAGCGCCGCCCCTTGCCATAACCACAGTCATAGCAGGGGGAATCGGGGGCAGGTGCCGGCCTTTCCTCCGACACCTGCCGCCCAGCGGGTTTCTGCTGCATCATCCGTTCCAGTCTTGGGTTATCAGAAAACAAGGTCATCGTCGCCCTCGATGGGAATGTCCTCATTATCTTCCTCATAAAGCCTGCGCTGTTCGGCTTCTTCTTCCTCGGAAAGTTCCTCCTGACCTGCATCCTCGCCGGTTGCTTCCTCATCTTCGTTGACGGCAGGCTCCTCCGGCCCCTCAAACTCAAAATCGTCGATGTCCTCGGCATCGTCCAGATCATGCTTCGGCTTATAAACCTTGAAGTAATAGCCCAGGCCGCCAGCCGCCAGCGCAATCACAATCACAAGGAATATCATGCTGTTACTGCTCTTGGGGGCGGGCTGCTCCGGTTCGGGTTCCGGTGTTTCCGGTTCTGACGGTTCCTCCGGCTCGGCAGGAGCGGCGGGTTCCGGCTCTGACGGTGCGGTCGGTGTGACAGTCTGGCTGTCCGTGTCTTTTTGTGCCAGCGCCATCAGGTCGCTTTCCGTTACGGCATTGAGGAAATACACATTTTCGCTGTCACGCTGCTTGTCGATAATAAGGTAAAACACATTTTCATCCGGGGTCATAATGGTATAGAACTCCTTGCCCTGTTCATCGCTAGCGTTATCAACCACCGTGGCGCTGCCATCCGGGGTAAACGGGTTATCCTCCGTTTCCTCCGTGGCAACCGGGCTTACCGCAGACGGGTCTTTTTCGGTATCCGCTTTATTAGAGGAAGAAATAGTGCCGCCGGTAGGCTTTGCCGTCTGCCCGGTAGAAGCAGTCCCGCCAGTGCCAGACTGTGAAAGCGTGGTGCCGGTGCCCCCGCCCGTGGGCGTTGTAACCGTGGATGCAGGGATAGACGGACTGGTGGGAGAACTGGAAGTCTTATCGCTGTCTTTTTTCGGTTCCTCATAATAGGGATTGTTAAGCTGGGTCATGCGGCTTTTATTCCCGGCACGGTCAGTGGCCTGGATCGTGATCTGCTCATAATTGTCCGCATAATCTTTCAGGCGAATATCCAGAGTGCCATTATTCAGCTTGGAAAAGGAATTACCGCAGACGTAGATTTTATCCACGCCGGAAAGGTCATCGCTTGCTTCCACACGGAGCAGCTCGCCCTCAATCCCCGCACGGATCGTCGGGGCTTCCCGGTCAAAGACCTCAATGTAACGGTTCTTGGTGTGGGACTTCCCGTTTTTATCGGTCACGGTCACATAAATAGTGCAGTTTTCGGAGATTTCCAGGGATACCTTGTCTTTATCCACCAGATCGTCCGTTAAATCAATCCAACTGCCGCCGCTGTTGATTTTGGCTTCCACGGTATCCCAGCCGGTTTTATTGACATCCTTAATGCGGATTTCCACGTTTGCCCGATTGGTGTACCAGCCATCCGGGGCAAGAATGGAAATGGTAAACTTGGGGTCAACCACTTCCGGCTCCTTGCCCTCGCATTTTGTCAGGTCATTCTTGCAGATCTCGCAGCCTGTATTGACCGCACCAGCGGCACATTTATCGGTGCAGGTGCATTTTTCCGGTTCGGCAGGCTGTTCCGGCTCCGTGGGCGTATCCGGTTCCGTAGGCTGTTCCGGCTCCGTGGACGTATCCGGTGCTTTCCCGATGCACTGTGCCCGGTCAGACTGGCAGACAGCACAGTCAGGATTCACCGCACCCTCCTGGCACAGAACCGTGCAGATACAAGCTGCCGGTTCTCCTGCCGGGGGAGCGGTACACAAATCCATATCGGCAGCACAGGCGGGGCACTCGGTATTGTGATCGTCCTTGGTGCATTTCTTCTCGCAAAAGCAGGGCAGCATGTTCGGCTCTGCCGCCTGCCCTTTGCAGGCATCGGCATTTCCCTTGCACACCGGGCATTCCTGATTGGGATTTTCCACCGAGCATTTCGTATCACAAATGCAGGCAGGCGCATCGTTGCCCGATACGTCCTGCGCCGCAGCCATGCCCAAAAGGGGCATCGTCAAAAGGAAGATGGAGAGCATCATGCAGACCATTCCGGTCAGCCGCTTACTCCGCTTCATGTTCAGATTCTTCATGTTCGTTATCCTCGCTTTCCATAAAATCAGGCGTCCCGGCTTTAGAGCCACGGAACGCCTTGATAAATGCTGCCAGTTCCTCCGGGGCTACATCCAGCCCGCGAACCATACCGACAATCTCCATATTTTCCAGTTCGGTCTTTTGCTGCTCCAGTTCCCTAAGCCGGGTCTGCTGGACAGCGATTTTTTCTTTTACCTTGTCGATCTCCGACAAGACTTTCTGCAACTTGTTACTCAAATCAAAACCTCCTTAATTTAATCTGCCGATGGCATAGAAATGCTGCGACCAATAGCTGCTGTCAGTCCTTGCGTACTGGATGGGCGACCCACAGTGAATCATCATATTGTTGCCGACGTAGATTCCCACATGGCTCACTGGCCCTGGGGAGTTATAAGTGCCAGTAAAGAAAATAATGTCGCCGGGCTTGGCTTCTGACATTGGAATATGGGCGCATTGGTTATAAATGCCCTGGGCGGTGGTGCGGGGCAGGTTGTGAACGCCACTGTGCGTGTAAACGTAGCATACAAATCCGCTGCAATCGAAGCTGGTGCTTGGAGAAGAACCGCCCCAAACGTAGGGGAACCCTAAGTATTTTTCGGCTTCTGCGATCAGTGCGGCAAAATCAGGGTCAGCCAGGGCTTCCCCCGGAATGTCGTAATCTTCACCGGTGCTTTCATTGGCGTAAATATCGCTGCCGAACAGATAGGGCTTATTCCCCTTTAAGGAAAGGGTGGCCGTATAGCGTTCTTTCTGCTCCTCGTCCAAGTTCTCCAGGGCAACCGCCCCGAACCCTTTATTTCTAAGGGTCACATAGAGGATGTAATACTCATATTCCTCCTCATCCTCCGTGGTTTCCCCTGTTTCCGGGTCGGTGGAAGTAACCGTGCGGGTTCTGATCTCCACCACCTCACGGGTGGTCAGGCTGTACTGCCTGTCGAACATGGCTTCCAGTTCTGCCTGCACCTGTGCAGGCGTAAAAGCGTCAAACTTTGCCGTCAGATAGGAAATCAGTTCATTGGGGTTATGCCCGATGCTGTCCACATCGTACCGGTATTCATCATAGCCGGGGTGGGTGCGCTCGATGTTCGCCAATTCATTTTGCAGAGCGGTTTCCAGGGCGGTGTAATTGGCTTCTGTCTGAATGATGTCGGGATCTTCCGAAGTGTAGGAAGTGCCCAACACGGCGCTCATGGCTCCATCCATCATCACAGAGCAGGAAGAAAGGGACGAAAACACCATAATAATCAGCATGGCAATCGCACCAGCCATCACCAGCCCGCCTTTATGCTCCTGCACCGCAGTCGCCACGGTCTGACCGATGCTGCCAAACATATCCTTTGCTTTCTGGACAAATGCCGACCCCTGTTTCTCAGCCTGCTTTGCTTTCCGAAACTCTTTGGCATACTGGCGCTTGATGCGCTGTTTCTGAATAAGACGTTTGACGGCGTTTTCCTGCAATTCCGGGTTATCCCGGACAGCGGCACGATAAGCGGCACTGACATTCGCCCGGTTGACCTGGGCTTCCAGCTTCTCCACACGCTTATACGGGGCGTTCTGCCGGTACTTGCGGATTTCATGGCTGGCGAGAGCAGCGGCCCCCTCAGACGCAAGCTCTGTCCGATGGGCGGCTTTCGTACCCACATTTTCTTCCTCCACCTGATGAATCTTGGAGTGGACGGTGGCGCTGGCACTCTGTACCATGCGCCTGCCCGCCTTTTTCGGCAGGGCTTCCTGCCCTCGTTTTTTCTCCACTTCCTCAAACCGGAGTGTGTGCTTCAGCCTGCTTTTTTCGGGATCAAGTTCTTTTTGCAAGCGCAGCTTTTTCTTCTTAGGCACTTTCTTTTTCGCCTTTTCCAGCTTCGTGCCCAAAACCTCCGCCTTGTGTTCCGCACGGGCAGCCCGTTCCTCCGGGGTGAAATTCAGCCGTTTGCTGCGCTCCACATCGTCAGCATCGTAAATATTGGCTTTTTTCTTCATGGCAGACCTCCTTATGCTGCCAAATCCGCAGGCTTCGTGGTCATAACCTGGTACAACTTCGTATCCGTGGGGAACTTATCAACAAAGGGAATAATCTTATCTCCAAAGAACAAAAGCCCCTCACCGGCATCACTGTTCGTGATGTGACCCAGCTCCTGGGGAGAAATACCAAGACGCTGCGCCAGAATGTTCCGGTCACTGGCCGCCTGGTTCAGCATCAGGATAAAATCGCTGTTTTCCAGGATATTTTCAATCTCCGGGCTTTCCAGCAAATCCTTGACGTTCTGCGTTAGCGATGTCGGGATGCCATTCCATTTTCGGAATCTCTTGTAGATTTCTGCGGTGTAGGCTGCCGTCTGCGGCTCCTTCAAAAGCAGATGGAACTCATCTAAGTAGATGCGGGTGGTCTTTCCGGCATAGCGGTTTACAATGGTGCGCTGCCAGATATTATTCTGGACAGTCAGCATACCAGGCTTTTTCAGGTTCTGCCCCAGACCACTGATGTCATAGCAGGCCACACGGTTATCAACATTGACGTTGGTTCGGTGGTTCAGATAATTGAGGGAACCAAACACATACAATTCCAACGCCGTGGCAAGTTCCTGTGCCTGTTCTTCCTGCTGTGCCCGCAGGCACTCATACAAATCCCCCAGGATCGGCATATTTTCCGGTCTGGGGTCTTTGATGAGCTGGCGGTAGATTTTCGGGATACAGCGGTCAATGACCGATTTCTCAATAGGCTTTAAGCCGCCCTGAGCGGCGGACAAAATCAGTTCACAGAATGACATGATAAAGTCCGCTTTCATCAGAAGCGGATTCTCGCCGGTATTCGTGGTCAAATCTACATCCAGCGGATTGATATAATCGTGGCTGTCCGGGGCAAGCCGGATCACCTGTCCTGAAAGCTGCTGGCACAGGGAAGTATATTCATTCTCCGGATCGAGGAACAAAATGTCATCCGTGGTATGCAGATAGACGTCTGCCGCTTCCCGCTTGCAGCTAAAGGATTTACCGGAACCGGGAGTGCCAAGCACCACTCCGTTGGGGCACTTGAGCGTTTTGCGGTCAGCCAGAATCATCCGGTTTGTGGTGGCGTTTAACCCATAGTAAACGCCTTTGGGCTGGAATACCTCACAGGCACGGAACGGCAAAAAGATTGCCGTCCCGCTGGTAGTAAGCCCACGCTGGATTTCCACCTGGTTGATGCCGATGGGCAGCGCAGACACAAAGCCCTGTTCCTGCTGATAGTCCAGCCGGATCAGATCGCAGTTCTGGGTATTGGTAATGCCGTTTGCGGAGTAAATCAGATTTTCCAGCTTCTGACGGCTGGACGCCGCATGGACAACCAGGATTGTGACCATAAACATTTTCTCGTCATGGTTCTGCAAATCCTCCAAAAGTTTCTGGGCTTCCTTGCCGAATGTCACAAGGTCGGGCGGCAGGATGTCCATATCAAAACCGGAGCGGACAGCCCGTTTTTGTTCGTCGATCTTTGCCTTGTCCAGATCACTCAGCTTGCGCTTGACTGCTTTCAGAGCGGCATTCTGGTCGAGGGCTTTGGCATGGATGCTGACGATCTGGCTTCCCTCCATGTTCAAAATGCTGTTTAACAGCGTGTCATACAGTTTGGTCGCCCGGATCTGCAAAAAAGAAACCGCCCCGAAAGATGCGCCGGAGCGGAAATAGCGCCCATCCTTGAAGAAGAACGAGCTGGGGGCAATATAGTCTTTGCTGGACAGCCCTGTGTGCTTTAAGGAATCCCAGTTAAAACGGAACTTCCGGTTTTCCTCCAGATGCAGGCACCGATGAAGAATCGTCAGCCGCTCATAACCGTCCATCGGATGTGCGGCAACCGTCAGGGCACGGAAATGCCCCACCACATCATTGTCGATCTGCTCCAGGCGGGAACGGGCCTGCCTGATGCCGTCTGCTTCGATAGTATAGGTCAGACAGATACGGCGCTCATACCGGCTCTTGGAAACCTGCCGCACCAGCATATCGCTGTATTCCTTTCGGATTTCATCGAACTGGTCGCCCTGGGGGTTAAGGGCAAGCATTTTCCGGTATTCCACCAGGTCTGCCGGATAGCAGATCACGGAAAGTTCAAAGCCCACAGACGGCCCGAAATAGTTGACCAGCTTGCAGTAAAGCTCAAACAAAACCGCCTTTTCATCGTCAGACGCTTCGGCATAGTTGATGTCGTCACAGAGGACGCTTTTACTGTAAAGCCGGTTCGTGATGCGGCAGATGCCGTCCGGGTACATTTCTTCATAGGGAATGGTCTGCTGGGCGGTCTTTGCGATTTTACCCTCTTTTTTTGCCCGCCGGATTGCCTTTTCCACACGCCTTTTGTCGGCGGCGGTCAGCTTGGTGTCGGGCCGGATCACGAGATGTTCCCAGCCCACGGCTGTTCTTGCCGGTGGTTTTGTTCTGAATGGAAACAAGTTGTTGTACCTCCTTTTCATAGTGTGCCTGCCGCTCCAGGGCGGCAAACCGATTGTTGGTCTGGTAAGGTCTGGCCGCAGGTGCGAGCAGCCGGACACGGATGATATTTTTCAGAATCTTTTCCAAAGGCTGCCCGTTCTTCTCATACAGCCCGAACAGCATAAAGGGCGCTGCCAGGGCAATCAGAAGAAGCAGGGCAAGGTCATTCCCCAGGGAGTGCCGGGTCAGGAAGTAAGTGCCCACGCCTGCAATCCCGCCCAGGGAAAAGCAGACAATCTGGCGCTTGGTCAGCCCAAAAGCCACCTTGTCCTTAACCTCGGTCAAGTCTTTGGTAATCGTCACATAAGCCAATCGAAACCCTCCTTTCTCAAAACTTAGTGTGCGTTTAGGATGCTTTTCGCCACGGAGCCGGTCTTAAACAGGCTGAAGCACAGAAGCACCGTGTAGGCGGCGCAGCTCCAGATGGAAGCCTGCAAATCCCCGCCCAGGGAAAGAGCATTGACCAGCACGGCATAGATGCCGACACAGATCATGATTAAGAATCCTTGCAGCCCCAGGGCGGCAAGCCCCCGGACGTAGTTGGTGCCGATGTTGCCCCATTCCCGGTTCATAAAGGTGGCAAAGGGCAGCGGGCCGACACTGGCGTAAATATAAATTTCAATCATCCTGCCATACAAAATGACCGTGATGATAAGCCCCATCGCTTTCATGGCAAAGGATACGACCCAGGTTTCCAGCATCAAGGCAAATAGATCTCCCAGCCCCGTGGCCTGAAGCTCCGTCGTGATGTTGGCGATTGCAGAGGAAATGTCGATGCTGGCGTTGGTATCTATGACACCGGCACTCCTTTGAACCATTGTCTGCGCAACCTGGAAAATCGCCATGATGAAATCAAAGGTATGATTAACGATGATTGCCGCCGCCGCTGACTTGAACGCCCATTTGAAGAACATAAAGGTATCAATGTCGTGCATATTGTTCTTCTCGATAATCATGGAAATCAGTTCATACGTCAGGACGGCGGCGATCACAAGCCCCGCTATGGGGACTACCACATTCTTAGACAGCGTAAGAATAATGGAAAAGACGCTGGAGTTCCAGGACTCCGGCGTCTTTCCCACTTCGGTTGCGATTGTGGCGACCTTGCTGTTGACATCGCTAAACATACTCGACAGATTGCCAGTGATGGCTCCGATTAAGAAGTCTTTCAGCCACTGTTCAATGGCGTCGATTATGCTTTGCATAAGCCGCTACCCGTGCCGATTAGACGGTAATCAGGCTGGACAGCAGCGGAACCACCTTCAGGCCGAGAAGCATAATGCCGCCGCCCGCCATAAGCTGCTTGACACCCTGGCTTTTGGAAGCAGGGTTGTCGGCTCCGTAACCTTCCATGAGGTTGACCACACCCCATACGCCAACGCCGCCGCCCAGGGCAACAACCAGAGTAGACATCGTAGAAACAGCAGTCGTAAAGAAACTCATAATAAAATCCTCCTACAATATATTTGTGGGTAGCCTCACGGCATCCAGTCGTGTTGCTATCCAGCTTGTTGCCTAAGCTGTAGAATAAGAATGTAGTGGCCTGACACGATAATCCCTGGACTCACACGTCCGTCAAGGAGTCAGTCAGCCGCCGTTCTTATTCGCAGCATTCGATTTACGCAGGTAGTTCCACCGCAAAGCGGTGCGTTCGTGTTACCCAGGAGATTGAACAAGCAATAAGTAAAAGGCGGAAGCCATTGCAAATTCAAATTGGGAGGAAAACGAATGACCGTAGTTGGAATCGATGTTTCTAAGGGTAAGAGTATGGTAGCTGCCATGAAGCCCGGTGGGGAGCTTGTTGCAGCGCCATATGAGGTAAGGCATTCAGATATTGAACTGTCGCGCCTTGCGTTGGATGTTCTTTGCATGGAGCCAGATACCCGCGTTGTAATGGAAGCAACCGGCAGATACCATGAGCCGGTAGCAGCGCTGCTTCACAGTGAGGGAATCTTTGTGAGCATCCTAAACCCATTGCTTATTAAGCAAAGCGGAGCAGGCTCTCTGCGCAAGGTAAAATCCGATCCGAAGGATGCTCTTAAAATTGCTAAATATGGGCTTGACAACTGGTCTACATTGCGGGAATATACTCCTACGGAAGCAATTAGACAACAACTCAAGCTGTGCGAACGTCAATGCGACTTGTATAGCAAGAACATTGTCATGCTCACAAACAACCTTATTTCTTTGTCTGACAAGACCTTTCCGGGTGTAAACGAGCTGTTCTCAAGCCCCGAAAAGGCAGACGGACATTTGAAGTGGGTAGATTTTTACAGAACCTTTTGGCATTGCGACTGCATTAACCGTATGTCACCGGATGCTTTTGGAGAGCGATACAAGAAATGGTGCAAGAAAAAGGGCTACCATTTTAGTGCTGATGCGACAAATGCTCTCTACGCAGCCAGCTGCGGACTTTACACCACGCTGCCGCGTGACAACAATGCCAAGTTACTGGTTACGGTTGCCGCCGACCAGCTTATTGCACTGCGCGAAAACCAGTCCAAGCTGGAAGCCGAGATGCTGAATCTCTGCAAGCAGCTGCCGGAGTACGAGACCGTTATGGCCATGTATGGCGTTGGGAAGTCCACTGGGCCGCATCTCATGGCTGAATTAGGTGATATTCGCCGTTTCCCGCACCGCAGTTCTATTGTGGCCTTTGCAGGCGTAGACCCCGGCGTTGTTGGCTCCGGCAAGATGCAGCTTTCCAGTGTGGCAACTTCCAAGCGTGGATCACCTCAATTGAGAAAAGCACTCTTTCAAGTGGTTTCTACTTACGTCAAACGCAAACCCAAAAACGAGGCGGTTTACCAGTTCTACGCCAAAAAGCGTGACGAGGGAAAGCCTTTCTTCGTTTGCACTACCGCTGCTGCGAACAAGTTCCTGCGTATTTACTATGCCCGTGTCAAGGAGTGTCTGAACGCTGCTGAAAGTGCAGTTCAAACCGAAGAAGGCTAATTTGTAATGCTCATTTTGTCATTTGGCTGCCTCCGATTTTTGAGGGAGTCCTGTTTGCTGTACGCATTTTTACTCGGCTATCTGCCGAGTATTTTTTTGCGATTTTTTATGGAAACCTATTGACTTTTATTTGCAGGACTCCTTGAATTTAAAAAACGTGTTGATATGTTGTCGGTTTGGTTTTTGGATTGGAGCAGCCCCTTTCAGGCTCTGCCCGGACAGGCGGACGGATATGCTTTTTCATCCGCACCGCCGTTTTGGAAAATTCCGGGCAGATCAGGGCTTTCTCCGGGGAGCGGTTATAAAAATCTGCCATTGAACCGTAATAAAAAGCGCCGTTTAACGCCCTGGCTATCGTTTCCAATACATGAACCGCTTCGTCGTAAAATCCCATTTTGACCTCCCATGTGATGAAATTGCCGGTGTCCGGCTGGTTTTGGGCAAAAAAAGAAAAGGCTCCACCGATTTCAAAGCCCACAAAGGGGCATCGGTGGAGCCTTTAGGCAGCCGCTTGGGGCTGTTCTATCTCTCCGAGGTCATAGACCTCAAATTCTTCTTCCGGCTTGACTTTGAGCCGGTGTTGCAGGTATGTCTTTACATCAAAGGTAAACTTGGGGTTGGCGTCTGCCGTGTACTTGTACTGGGGATGCTTCGTCAGATCATACTTCTTGGAGTAGAATGGGCGGACACCCTGCACCTGGACGATGCAGCGGCTGGAGGGCATGACAGCCAGCTCATCCACGCTCATCAGTTCTTTGCCCAGCTTCTGATAGTTCAGACCGTAGGTACGCTGGGCACCACGGGAATCGCTTTCATTCATGGTGTCAATGGTTTCTTTTCCCAAAAGCCCGGACACCATCTTTAAGCTGCTTTCCTCTTTCCCGCCCAGAAACAGCATAGTCGAGCAGCACCCGGCAACGGTTTCCGCATTGTCCTTATACATTCCTTTAAGCTGGCTGAACGTCTGGAGGACGATGTGGGCAGATATATTCCTCGACCGGATCACGGAAACCAAATGCTCCCAGTTCGGAATTTTTTGGTTTGCGAACTCATCAAACAGGCAGGTTACATGGATCGGGAGCCTGCCATGATAGACTTTCAACGCCCGGTCGCACAGTACGTTGAACATCTGGGAGTACATCATGGCTGAAATGAAGTTGAACGTCGGGTCGGTATCGGAAACCACCGCAAAGAGGGCGGTTTTCTCGTCACCCAGCTTTTCAAGCTCTAATTCATCATAGGACATCATCTCCCGGACGGCGGCAATATCAAATGGGGCTAATCTGGCCCCGCAGGAAATAAGTATGCTTTTTAGAGTTTTTCCAGAGACGAAAAGTCAAGGACTTTTTCATCAAATTCACAAACAAGTTA
>CATVQN010000002.1 GCA_958346135.1 uncultured Eubacteriales bacterium
ATATCGCAGGAACAGAGCGGAATATCATTATTTATGAGAGAATGGAATAATATGGACAAACACAAGGACAATGCGATTTTACTCGAATTTCAAGATATGGTAAAATATCTCCAAGAGGTGGTAAACGTGGGAGGTGTAGAGAATAAAAAGCTGTTCAATTCTGTATATGAAGAAATATCGGAGGAATTTGGTTATGATATTGCAATAAAAATGTATCAGATATATAAAGGTACTGCTCCTATATTTTTCATGACGCTTTCTATCTCTTCATTTACAAAAAATTGTAAATGCTTGTTTATTAAAACAAGTCTTATAACACCCTGATGTGTGCTTTTTCTTACATACACACTACACAAATATTGAGTTTCCTGTTTTAATTTTACAGACCAAAAGCATTTTGAGTCAAGATACTCCGTTAAATTCCTGGCAAACCGCATAAGATTGAATGTATCACCGACCCTATAACTTTCTGTCATTATCTTTCACCTCTTTGAAACATCTCTCAAAAGCAAGTATTGTCGTTTTCAATAAGTTTTACTCCCTTTAATTTTTCTGCACTACATATAGATATTATAGCAGGCAAATCGCCTATTGTCAACTATTAGAATACTTTATATACCAATAGAGTATATTATATGCATAAAATAAACTTATAGTGGAAGGAGTGTTTAAATGGTTGACTTTTCCGCAAAATTAAAGAAACTAAGATTACAAAATAATATGAATCAAGAGCAATAGTCAAAACGTATTGGGTTAACAAAATCCATAATTTCCTCTTATGAAACAGGTATTCGAATGCCATCATACGATGCCTTATTAGCTATTTCAAGAGTTTTTAAGGTAAGTTGTGATTTTTTACTTGGAAATGATAATAATTTAAATATTGACATTATCGATTTATCCGGACTTACAGTTGAAGAAAAACATTCTATTCGAAATCTTATTAAAACCATGAAAAATAATTGAAGAAAATATCTCGCCTGCGCTCAATACGACAACGTAGTGATTAGTGAATGAAAAATATCCTCCAGCCGGACGAACTAGACATATCAAAGTATCTAATATGAAAAATTATTTCCCTCTGTAGGAGGTATTCTTAAAAGCAGAAAAGACGCTCTAGGGCGTCTTTTCATGTATACTATACTATACGAACTACGGTAGCTCCAGCTTAGGAATCATAGAAGTCAGACCGGTGGATGCCGGTTCAATAAAAATTTTTAAAATCTGTCCCGGCTGAATCTCCACTGGCTGATTCAGGGAAAGCCACTGTTGTGTTTCTCCCTGTGAAACGGTTATCGTTTTATGTTCCATAGCGGTCAAAATTCCGCGTTCATAAACACCGCAAATGACCGTAAGCACCTGTTGCTCTGCCAGGGTTCCGATGTTGCGGATGGTCACTGTTTCAAGCTTCATGACCTTGCTTAGCTTAACCGCCGAAACCGGACTGCCGTTGAGTTCGCTCACCCGCCAGTCGGCAACCTGCAGCGGCTCAGCGACCAGGGTCAGAACCACGGTTTCATCCGGCTGGAGCATTCGTCCGGTTCCGTCCAGGATTTCCGTCCCGGCCGGCAGAATACTGTCATCCGCCATCTCACCGGGGCGCAGAAATGCGTAATACCGGCCGCTCACCAAATCCCGATACAGGCCGGAAAGCCCTTCGCTCTCCCAGGGCAGCGGCAGCTCGGCTTCGTCCCGGTTTCGGAATATATGATACTTATCATAATCCACCGCTGTCATTCCGCCGTCAAAATAGCTTTGCACCTTTGTCTCCGCATAGGCACGATAATATGGGGTTTCCCGCTGAATATGCACTGTACCGTCCTCTTTCGCCGAAGAGACTGCCAGCTGTTCATCGCCGTTTTGTGCCAGCACCGTCAATGGCGCATCCGCCTCAGGGCCTTCCGGAACAACCGCTACCTCCTCACGGGAGGTCAAAAACGAAAACGGCTGCTGTGCCGCATCACACAGCTTTTTAATAAACCGAGAAAAGTCAAAGTCCTCTGCCGTATTTTTTTGAACCACAGCCTCTCCCTGCTCGGCAAAGCACATGGGATCAAAATACGGCGTTTGCGTTACATAGGCACCATAGAGGTCACATACGTTTTCTGCATCCGGCGGCGCCGTCAGTCGCAAACTGACAAACCTGGCATTTTGGGTATATTCCGGCGGCAGCGCATAGGTCAAATACAAGAACCCATCCTCCTCCGATGCCTCCTTGGGTCGGATAATATGTATGAAAGGCGCATCGGGATTTTGCAGACTGCAAATTTCCACGCCGTCAAAAGGATCCTCGCCCCAAAGCTTTAATGTCAGATAGTTTTGCCGATTCGGATCTGCAGCCAGATTCAGAACCATCGCTCCGTCCGGCAGCAAACTGCGGCAGGAAAAACTCCGGCCTGCTATCCAACGGCTATGCATCGCTGTGCGGAAGCTCTCAAACCGCTGTGCCAATTCCGCTTTAGCATCTCCCAAACAAAGCATATTTTTAAATTCCGCTTGGGAATAGTCCGGCTTCTCCTCCGGCGTCACGGTCAGATAATAGCTGCGCTGACGGGTTACGCTTCCGGAAGTAATAGTGGCTGTGGCAAGAATCCTGCGGCTGTGCCGGAACCAGCGAGGCTGGGTCACCGCTCCAAAAGCAGACAGCGTATCCCGTGCCGGCTCACCGGTATCGGCATCTACCGCCTGCCAGCTCAAGGTTGCTCGGGTGCCGTCATCTGCCGTATATTCCCGTAAAAGATCGGAACAAATATTTTCCGAATCCGTATTTTGGTTTAGTCCGTACACTGCCGCTTCCACTGCCGCCGCCATGTTTTTATCATCCGATACCCGAAGCGCCAGCGAAGGCGCCGCAGCGCTATCCCGACCTGCAAAAGCTACGGATCCGCCGCCTTCGCAGGCAACCCGCAGAGCAAGCTCTGTCTCGCCCCGGGAAAGACTTTCGTTAAGCAGATCGGTCAAATCAATCCGGCGGAGCTTTTCCGCATCCAATTGATTTCCGTGATATATCAGCTGCTCCCTGCCCTGGGGCAATGCGCCACTCTCTAAGGTTTCGTTGCTCCAGCCTGTATTCTCCAGCCGGTAAATTTTCAGTTCGGAATCCGGTGCGGCCTCCATCAGCCCAAGCTGCAGATAGGCCAGATACACCGCACCCTGGATATTCTCTTTCTTAATGCTGAATTTTAGGTAGATATCACTGCCGTTACCGGCATCAAAGACATCATAACGAACCCCATCGTCTTTCTCTACCGCCGCACCGGCACTGAGCCAAGCCTTGGTCAGATCCGGCGTATCGGGATCATGCGCAGTACCAGTCACAATTTTCAGGCAGGAACGAAAGGCCGGATCCTCATAATCACCGGCGGCATAGGTTACCACCTCACCGGATTTCGGTGCAGCCAGATGCAGAGAAACCTGCGACCTGCCCTCTTCCATCCACTTTCTTGCGTAATCGGTCAGATCCACCTCCGCCACAGAGGGAGTTTTGCCCGACTCCGGCACGACCGAAACTTGGGCAATCATCACTTCACCAAGGGACGAAGGCCGGCTTTCGTAGGTCATATTCTCATTCCAGCCGTTCTCCGGCATCAGATAAATTCGGATTGGAATGCTGTCCTTTTCCGAGGTTCTCAAAACGGTAAACCGCAGACTCACCTGTTTTAACGATTCAGGCTCCTTATCCAGCAAACTCTCCAAATCAAAGCGCATATAGGCATCATAATCTCCGCCGGTGCGCTGTACAGCACCCGCTTCCCGAGGGCCTATCGGTTTCTTTTTATTCAGCTGCGGCGAAACCGAGGTTTCTGCCACAGGCAGAAGGCGCACAAATTCACCCTCGGCGCGAACCGTAGTCGGCTTGGAAATCATTCCAATCGGAATCACGCCCAGGAGCATGACGCTGGCAATCAGCATGACCGCCAGTTTTTTTGCGCTCTGTAACAGCTGTGCTTTCATAAACATCCACTCTTTACTCTTACATTTTGCCGAAAAATCCGCAACCAAAACGGCAGAATCCCGGCAGGATACTATAATTCTATTATATTATAACACATTTTTATGAAAAAGAAACCCCTTTTTTTCAAAAAATGCTTGTTTTCCATTATAAATAAAAGAGAACCGCAGCAAAGAGACCTCATCCATCCCTTTTCTGTGGTTCTCCTTTGAACTGATTTCCATTTCGGCACAATCTGCAAACGAAATTTCCCGCTGCGGTACCCACAACCGCCTGTTACCGTCTATTGTGCCGCATGGCCAACCTCCACAATGGTAGATTCACATTGGGAGAACTTGGCGTTCATATTTAAGGTTGATCCTACGCACATCTGTCGGTTGGTGTCGGTATAATAACCGCCGTCTCCCTCTTTTCCGTGAAAGGAAATGGTGACATGAGCGGTGTAGCGGCCCTCGACAGGAATCTCTTTATAGGTGCCGTCCGCCAAAAGAAGCATGGTCGTTCCGGGCTTCTCGGTCACATCCACAATCTCGCCAATGTATTCCTTGGTAGTGCGGTCAAAAACCGAGCCGCCCTTTTTCAGTGCGTCAACGTTATATTGACGAATATTTTTCACCTCTACCACACATTCCATCGGCTCTCCGGAGGCCGCCGGAACCCGGCTGCCGCTGCCGGAAAAACGTACGGCTGCGCCGCAGGCTATTACAATGATTGCCAGCACTGCCACAAGATCAATCACACTGATTTTTCCGAATAGTTTTCCGTCCTTTTTAAACATTCCGCATCCTCCTTATTTCCCCGTGGTGTCCACAGCCAGAATAAAGCCGTAGCCTGCCCAGTTCTTATTTTTCACGGTGGCGCCCATTCCTACGCGGACTGCATTGCCGTTGATTTCCACCGTCTGGCCGGACTCGGTTCCGCTGCCCCGCAGCGTCAGCAAAATATCGAACCGATTCGGAACCTCACCCTCGGTAATTTTTCCATTTAAGGTATCGTAGCTGATGGTTTTCGCCGGATTTACCTCTACCTTGGTAACCACGGTTTCCATCTTTTCCTTTTCACCGATCACCACTACATCCCCCACCTGAGGCCGGCGTGCAAAATCCTCCTCTTTAGAGGTCAGCTCTACCATAATGTCCACTGTTTTATCCTCTATCATACTGCTTTGCCGGCTGCGATGACTGAGAAAATAGCCACCTGCCGCCACTGCGGCAATCAGCACCAGAAGAATCAGCGCATCCATCCAATTAAATTTTACTTTCATAATCCACTACCTTTCCGGCTCACTGCATCTCTCCGGCCTGCCGTGAGCCGGGCAGACCTGGTATCTTTCCTATTTCTTTGCAATCTCCTCATAGACCGCCTCAATGGCCCCTGTATTGACCCGGGCAGTGAATTTTTCTTCATAGACTGTCCGACAGTTTTCCGACATTCTTTGGTAGAGGGCATCGTCACAAAACAGTCGCTGTAGCCGATCCGCTACCGCTTTCGGGTCATGGGTGGGCGTCAGGAAACCATTCACACCGTCGGTAATGACGCCGGGGTTTCCCCCAAAATCGGAAACCACCGCCGGCTTGCCAAGACTCATGCCCTCCAGCAAAGCAAGGCTGGTGGCCTCGGTGCCGAACGAGCAGTTTACCTGCACATCCATCAGGTGCATCAGCGGCGCTACATCGGATACGAAACCCATGAGAATGACCGAGTTCGAAAGATCCTCCTTTTGAATTTGTGCCTCCAGTGCGCCCTGCGTCTCCCCGGTGCCGGCAATCAGAAACTTGGCTTTCACTCCGGCATCCCGCAGGATTTTAGCCGCCTCAACAAAATACCTGTGACCCTTTACCACATTCAGCCTTGCCGCCATCACCGCAACCTTCTCCCCCGGTTCGATACGGTACTGCTGCCGCAGTGCCGAAACCACCGATTCGGGACAGGGCGGAAGCGGCTCTACCCCGTTTAGAATCACCTGTATTTTCTTGGGACTGACTCCGGTATCGGTCAGATTTTCTTTTGCGGCCTCAGCCACCGCAATAATTCGGTCAGCGGTCATGTTATTCACCAGGCCGTTGATCTGCTTTCCCGGAAAGGAGGTCAGCCGCTTATTCGGCGGGAACACGCTGTGGCGGGTATAAACCACGGGGATTCCCAAACTCTTTGCCGCAAGCCTTGCGGACATACTGGCGTGGGTATGAACCACGTCCGGCTTCAGCTCTTGAAACAGCCGTCGCAGTGCCGAAACCGCCTTAAGGTTTAGGGACTGCTCCGCAAGATACGGCAGCTCATGTACCGGAACCGAGAGCTTTTTCATTTCGGGGGTAAGCAGACTGTTTTGGGGCAGTACCGCCGACACCCGAAACCGGTTTCGGTCATAGGTTTTCAAAAAGGTAAGAATACATTTTCCGGCGCCGCCGATATTGGAGTCAGAGGACACCTCCACCACATTTAGCATAAAAACGCCTCCTTCTCCCCGGCAGTGATGGATTTTGCCACATAGCCGCAGGCCATTGCCATGCCCAGAACCATCCAGAAAATCAATACCACTCGGTAGTTATAAAAACAGTTATCAAACATCCCCTGCACCAGAAATCCGCAGACACCGGCACAGACGGCTGTCAGCAGAGTAGACAGAGGCTTGCCCTTGCCGCCGCCTGCCTGATAATAGACCATAGATTTTTTCAAAAACAGCAAAAGAATTAGGCCGAACAGGGCAATTCCCACCACGCCGGACTCCACCAGAATCTGTAAAAACAGGTTATGGGAGTGGGGCGCTACAATGCCGTTATAGGAATAGAAGGGATAGACTGCCGTGAAGGCCTTGTCGCCCATGCCGATGCCGGACAGCCAAAAATCCCGAATCATCGCCAAAGTTCCCATCCAGATATAGACCCGATAGGAGGTGGAGGAATCCTCCATATTCCCAATACTGGTAAATCGGTTGAGGATACTCTCCGGCAGTACCGCCGGCAAAACCGGCAGCGCAATCAGTCCCAGACCCCAAAGCTTTCCGGCGGCAAAGGTAATGAACACTGCCGCTGCGACCAAAAGACCTACCCAACAACCCCGGGAAAAGGTGAGAATCAATGCCGCAAACATCACAACCGAAAAGCCGGCGTAGATTATCCTTGATAGAAAGGATTTGGAAACCCACATCATTCCGATCGCCGCCGGGAGTACCAAGAGAATGTATTCTCCCAGCACGTTGGGATTTTGCAGGGTGGAATAAATCCGCATTTTAATATCGCTGAACATCTCCTCATCCATCCAGGCCTGCGCCGTATCCCAGCCGAAAATGTACTGGGCAATTCCATAGAGGCAAACCAAAAGTCCGGAGCAGACAAAGGTCACCAGAACACTTCGCAGCCGGCGTTTGGTGGTAACCAGGTTAATCACCAGAAAATAGGCGGCAATAAATACCGCATAAATCATCCAGATGCTCAGGCTCTTTGCCACGGTAAAGGAAGTAAGTGCCGCAATCAGATAGACGGCAGAAAATGCCAGCAGCAAAAATCCCAGGCCGTCATACCGCCATGTAAAATCCCGGCGAATCACGCTTTGCACCGCCATAGAAAACAGGCTCAAAACGGCAAGTCCGGCCATCGCCATGGTGGGTGCAAGCGGCGCCAGGAACACCAGCGCCAGCAGTCCGGCAAAGGGCCGCTCTAAAATCAGGAAAAATCCCAAGAGACCTGCTATCATGGCCGCTCCCAACAAGGGATTGGTCAGTCCGCCGGAGAATCCACACAAAAGACCGGCTGCTGCCGCAACCGTCCAACGGCCGCCGCCCTCGGTCAGCGTCTCGTCATACCAGTAAAAGTTCGGCGCAATTCCCAGACAACGGCAGAAAAACCGCACCAGCACCGAATTTTCCAGCCAGTCGGCGGCGTTGACATCAAAGAAGGAAAGCGCAAGACCGATCAGCGCCAAAACAACCCAAAATCGGCCGACACTGCCCTGAAGCAAACCGCCCAGACAGGTTCCCACTCCGCAGCCCAAAAGGGTCAGACCCCAGAATCTCAGGTTTAAAGCCAGTAAATTGTGAAGATAGCAACGGCAGATTCTCAAGATGCCGCTGTTTTCCACAGCTTGGGCAAGGCCTTGCCCGAATCGCTTTTGCAGCAGGGTAAGAAGGGCAAAGGGCCAGCCCAGAATTTTACCCATCAAGCTGTTTGCAATGGTCTCGCCGGAGAAATGCTCCGTCCGAAACCAGCCGGTAATCCGGCTGCTAAGCCAGCTTCTGGAAATACCGTTGTAAATTCCCCGCAGCAGACGATAGACCATGCTGTTTTGGATCCAGCACCAGAGAAACATCCATGCGGCTTCAAAATAACCGGGATTGTGATTCATAATACCCCTACTTTCGCAAGATTTTTTTCAGATCCTTCAGTTCTCTGACCCGGAGCAAGACCGCAAGCCCCAGATAGAGAACCACGGCGGGCGCCGCTGCAATACAGAGCCGTACCAAGGTCATAAGCAGACTACTGCCAAGCCCTGCCGTCCGGCCGTAAATCAGATAGGCCAGCACCCCGGCCGCAGCACCGGAAACCAGCATTTTTAAAAAGTTCAGCAAAAACGCCACCGTCAGCACGCCACTTCGGCGGCGGTTCATCATCAGCATCAAACAGGCCGCCATGGCCAGCGAGCTGACGGCACTGGCAAGAGCAAGTCCCTTCACCTGCATACCGAGAATCCGTACCAGGAAAAAGGCCGCAGCCAGGTTCACCACAATTCCAAGCAAAGAGGCGTACATCGGGGTTTTGCCGTCCTGAATGGCATAAAAGCTCTTGTTTAATACCTCGCACGCTCCGTAACCCACCATACCGATGGAATAGTAAAACAAGGCAGATGCCGTAATAGCGGTGGACTTTGCCGTAAAGGCGCCCCGTTCAAACACCACCCGGATAATCGGCTCGGACAACGCCAGAAACAGCGCCGACACCAGGGTGATAATCAGAAAAATCCAGCCCAGGGAAATCCGGGTAATTTTTGCAAAGCCCTCCCGATCCTCTCCGGCGCCCAGCCGGGAAAGCTTCGGAAAGATAAAGTTGGTAATGGCATAGGCAAAGACGCCTACCATAATAATATAGATTTTATTGGCCCAGTTCAGGGCGGAAACCGCACCGTCGCCAAGGCTTGAACCAAAGGACATATTGATGACGTTGCAAAGGGGCTGCACCCAGGAGCTGATTAGAACCGGAAGTGCAATCAGCGCCGCCTCCTTCATTCCACGATCCCTCAACCGGAACCGAAACCGGTAGCGATAACCGAATTTTTCCAGCCAGGGCAGCTGTACAATTAACTGTAAAATCCAGGCAATCAGCATAGAAACCGCTACACCCGCAAGCCCTAAACGGTTGCCGAAAATCATCAGATAAAGAATCATCACACCGTTGGAGACCACGCTGATGAGAGAGGGAATCGTAAACTCCCCGTAGGACTGCAAAATACCCACCGAGATATAGGCCGCCGCCGTAAAGGCGATGGAGGGAAATAAAATCCGGAGCAGCTGTGCCGTCTGTTCCAGCTTACCCGGAACCTGGGCATAGCCGGGGGTCATGAGCCGTACCAGCGGCTCTGCCAACAAAACGCCAAGCAGCGCCGCCCCCATAGCGATGGAGACCACCACCGTCATGAAGTTATTGGCAAAGTCCATGGCGGAGGCTTCACCCTCCTGCTCCAGACGCTTGTTGAAGATGGGGACAAAGGTGGACAAAATTGCCACCCCCAGCACCATATCAAAAAACAACAGCGGAATCTGGGTTGCCGTATTCAAAATATCGGATTCCATCCCCTGGCCGTAGAGGTTTGCCACCATGGTCTCCCGCAGGAGTCCCATAAATTTTGCCAGCAGGATAATCACCGCCATCAGGCCGATGGTTCCGGCGGCCTTTCTGCCGCTTTTTGAGGTCTGTTCGGTTTCCGGCGTCCGGTTCATATCTGCATTTCTCCTTTACGCTTCAGTTCCGATGTTTTCCGTAGTATATTCTAGAGTATACCCTAATTTTTTCATTTTGTAAATACCGACAGCCAAATAAAAATTACAGCCATTGCTGCGCTTTCTGTTTCTTTGGATATTTCCGGCAGATTTCATAACTTCTAAACGAAAAGCCCTTGCGGTTTTGAAACGGTTGTGCTACAATATAAAATGGATAAAAAAGGGAGATTTTTAGGACTTAAATCTAAGGAAACGCTGATTCAATATTGTGCGTAGAGAGCGCAGTCAGATTTTTCGTCAGATGTGATAAAATTTCGAAGGCATACTCGCGTATGTCAAGAAATTTTAGTGCAAAATGACGGAAAATATGCAAGCTTAATGCGTGCAAACCCGGCAGGCGTTATTGAATCAGCGGTTCCCTAAATTCTGAGAAAAGGGTGAAGCAATCTATGAAAAGAAATGACATTCACAAGGTATTGATTATCGGTTCCGGCCCAATTATCATCGGCCAGGCGTGTGAGTTTGACTACTCCGGAACCCAGGCCTGCAAGGCGCTGAAACGTCTTGGCTACGAAATTGTGCTGGTCAATTCCAATCCGGCCACCATCATGACCGACCCGGAGACGGCGGATATTACCTATATTGAGCCTTTGAATGTTGAGCGGTTAGAGCAGATTATTGCCAAGGAACGGCCGGATGCGCTGCTGCCGAACCTGGGCGGCCAGTCAGGACTGAACCTGTGCAGTGAGCTGAGCCGGGCGGGTATTTTGGACAAGTACGGCGTAAAGGTCATCGGTGTGCAGGTAGACGCCATTGAGCGGGGCGAGGATCGCATTGAATTTAAAAATACCATGAACCGCCTCGGCATCGAGATGGCCCGGAGCCAGGTGGCCTATTCGGTGGAGGAGGCCCTCTCCATTGCGGACGAGCTCGGCTATCCGGTGGTGCTGCGCCCCGCCTATACCATGGGCGGTGCAGGCGGCGGTCTGGTCTACAACAAGGACGAGCTGAAAACCGTCTGCGCAAGGGGTCTTCAGGCCTCTTTGGTCGGTCAGGTACTGGTGGAGGAATCGGTACTGGGCTGGGAGGAACTGGAGCTGGAGGTTGTTCGGGACGCCAAGAACAACATGATTACCGTCTGCTTTATTGAAAATATCGATCCCTTAGGGGTACATACCGGGGATTCCTTCTGCAGTGCACCCATGCTGACCATTTCGGAAGAAACCCAGAAAAAATTACAGGAACAGGCCTATAAAATTGTAGAGGCCATCCAGGTCATCGGCGGCACCAATGTCCAGTTTGCCCATGACCCGGTTACCGACCGAATTATTGTCATTGAAATCAATCCCAGAACCTCTCGCTCCTCTGCGCTGGCCTCCAAGGCCACCGGGTTTCCCATTGCGCTGGTTTCGGCCATGCTGGCAAGCGGCCTGACCCTGGACGAAATCCCCTGCGGCAAATACGGGACGCTGGATCGCTATGTTCCCTCCGGGGACTATGTGGTGATTAAGTTTGCCCGCTGGGCCTTTGAGAAGTTCAAGGGCGCTGAGGACAAGCTGGGAACCCAGATGAAGGCTGTCGGCGAGGTCATGAGCATCGGCAAGACCTACAAAGAGGCCTTTCAAAAGGCCATCCGCTCCTTAGAGACCGGGCGCTACGGACTGGGCGGCGCCAAGGACTTCGGCCAAAAAACCAAGGACGAGCTTTTGCAGCTGCTTTCCACCCCCAGCAGCGAGCGGCATTTCATCATGTATGAGGCGCTGCGCAAGGGGGCAACGGCAGATGAAATCTTTGCCCGCACCCATGTCAAGCACTATTTCATTGAACAGATGCAGGAGCTGGTCGAGGAGGAAAACGCTCTGGCCGCCATGGCCGGAAAGATTCCGGACGCTGAGACCCTTAAAAAGGCCAAGTGTGACGGGTTCTCCGACCGGTATCTGAGCCGGCTTTTAAAGGTGGAGGAGACGGCGCTCCGTAAGGCGAGAACCGATGCGGGAATCGTGGAAAAATGGGAGGGCGTTCATGTCAGCGGCACCCGGGATGCGGCCTATTACTACTCCAGCTATAACATTGAAAATGACTGCCCGGACAAGTCCTCCGGCAAGCCGAAGATTATGATTCTGGGCGGCGGCCCCAACCGAATCGGGCAGGGAATTGAGTTCGACTACTGCTGTGTACACGCCGCCAAGGCGCTAAAGGAGCTGGGGTTTGAAACCATCATTGTCAACTGTAACCCGGAAACCGTTTCCACCGACTATGACACCTCAGATCGGCTGTACTTTGAGCCGCTGACTCTGGAGGATGTGCTGAGCATTCATGAAAAGGAAAAGCCGGTAGGCGTAATTGCCCAGTTCGGCGGCCAGACTCCGCTGAACCTGGCGGCAGACTTGAAAAAAGCCGGTGTTCAGATCTTAGGTACCTCGCCGGAGACCATTGATCTGGCAGAGGATCGGGATCTGTTCCGTGCCATGATGGAAAAGCTGAACATCCCCATGCCGGAATCCGGCATGGCGGTCAACACCGACGAGGCGCTGGCTATTGCGGAGCGCATCGGGTATCCGGTGATGGTACGTCCCTCTTATGTTTTAGGCGGCCGGGGTATGGAGGTGGTCTATGACAGCGAGGCTCTGACCTATTATATGAATGCGGCAGTCGGCGTTACGCCCGACCGTCCGATTCTGATTGACCGGTTTTTGCATCATGCCACCGAGTGCGAGGCGGACGCCGTCAGCGACGGTCACAACGTCTTTGTCCCCTCGGTAATGGAGCACATTGAGCTTGCCGGGGTTCACTCGGGAGATTCTGCCTGTGTGATTCCGCCCAAGAGTTTAAATGCGCTGCAGATGGAAACTATCAAGGATTATACCAAAAAAATTGCCTCAGAGATGAACGTGGTGGGACTGATGAATATGCAGTACGCCATCGAGGACGATGTGGTCTATGTTCTGGAGGCCAATCCCAGAGCCTCCCGGACGGTGCCCCTAGTGTCTAAGGTCTGCGGTATCAACATGGTAAAGCTCGCCACCGATATCATGACCCGGCATCTGACCGGACGGCCGTCGCCGGTGCCGGCGCTGAAGGAAAAACGAATTCGGCACTACGGTGTCAAAGAGGCGGTGTTCCCCTTTAATATGTTCCCGGAGGTGGATCCGCTGCTGGGGCCGGAGATGCGGTCTACCGGTGAGGTATTGGGGCTTGCCTCCAATTTCGGTGAGGCGTTCTATAAGGCCCAGGAGGCCACCGGAACCACCCGCCTGCCATTAGAGGGCACGGTTTTGTTCAGCGTCAGCGACGCTGACAAGCCGGAGGCACTGCTGGCGGCAAGAACCTTTTATGAATGCGGTTTTCACCTGATGGCCACCGGCGGAACCTGTGCCATGATTGCCGCTGCCGGGATTCCGGTAGAAAGAGTGGACAAAATGCACGAGGGACGTCCGAATATTGTGGATAAGATTACCAACCATGAAATTGACTTTATCGTAAACACTCCCATCGGAAAACAAGGGGTAGAGGATGACAGCTACATCCGCAAGGCCGCCATCAAGAACCGGGTTCCTTATATGACCACCATTGCGGCGGCGCAGGCTGCGGCAGACGGCATTAAGGCCGCCAAAAAATCCAAAGCTCCGGGTGTAAAATCCCTCCAGAGCTTTCACAAAGAAATCTCGGAATAAATATCGTTTCGGCTTTTCATACGATGCTAAACCTACCGTTTCTATTGTATTTTCTATTAAGTAAAAAGAGTGTCTCCTGCCGTCAGCGTGCGGGAGACACTCTTTTTGTAATTTAACTATTCTTCATTTGTATTTTTCGAAAGCATTCTGTCAATCATAATAACCAGCTCGGCACGGGTCACTTCACCGTAGGGACGAAAATAGCCGTTTTTATCCCCCTGCATAATATCCATTTCTCTGGCAAGCCAGGTATACTCAAACATCCGCCGCACATTGTTCGGCACCTTCTGGTGCATTACATAAAGGTTAAAATACTCCGGCTCTTCTGCAATCCCATACAGCGCATCCCGGATTTCGCCAATCTCCGGCAGAGTCATCTCGATATTTTCTCTTTCCTTCTTAATTTCCACCAACGCCTCTGCCACATGCATCCGCAGCGAATTGCACTCCGGTAGAAACTTTTCCCCTCCGCCCTCAAAAGCTCTTACATAAGGAAGATTGGTTTCATATTCCACCGGCAGCGCATAGACCGGAATGTAGCTCGACGCCCGTTTCACATAGGGCGCATACCAGGCACTGTCATCGATGTCTTCATAGCTCTCCGTATCCTCTCTGTCTAAATCGAAGGCCAGCGCCAGAATTTTAGAAAGCTCGGCACGGGTTACCATGGCGTCCGGCCGAAAGCTTCCGTCCGGATAGCCGGAAATGATCCCCAGCTTTGTCCAAGCGTTTATGGTCTGCTCTGCCCAATGCCCCGCACAATCATAAAAAGCCGTCGCCGTATCCTGTACCGGTGTCATGAGTTCTTCATCCGTTTGGGGCTTTGCCGCAAAGGCTGTCGCCCCTGTGGTGCAAAGAATGGATAAGGTCAGTACAATACCCATTCCCTTTTTCATCTTCTTCATTCTCTCTCACCTTTCTTTTCTATATGATTTTTACTATAAACTGTTTTAAAACTTCTATGCAAACTTACGAAGGAATGCCGCCGTGTCCGACATACTCTCAGATAGTCCCTCTCGTATCAGCATGGCAAGGATCCCCTCCCGCAGACCGGTGGTACAGATTTGCATCCGGGGTGCGCTGAGCCGCTTCATCAACAGACACCCCGGCAAAATCCCGGCGCAGACGGTATCAGCCCGTCCCGGCTCCAGTCCCAGTTCCTCGACTCTTTCCTTTGGCGTTCTGCGCTGCAGCTCTCGAAAAATGACCTCCATCCGCTCCCCGGTCAGGCTATAACCTTGGGGATCGATCTCCCGCAGCGACCCGGTTAGCAGTCTTTGATCCAGCCCCGCCAGGACAGCGGCGCTGCCGCCCAGGCCAATCAGAGGAAATCCTGTCGCTTCTTCCAAAAATGCTGCCTTGCGAAGCTGTTCTTCCACTGCGGCAGCCACAGCCTTTACCCCCTCCCATCCGGGATTTTTCCGCAGATAATGATCAGTCAGGGACATGGCTCCAAAAGGCAGACTGATTTTTTCACGCAGAGTACGGTTTTTTACCAAAATCAGCTCTGTACTGCCGCCGCCGGTATCGAAAATCAGACAGTTGTCTACTGCTTTTAGTCCAAAAAGCACTCCCTGAAAATCAAAGAACGCCTCCTGCTGTCCCGAAATGACATAAAGATTCAGCCCTGTCTCCCGAAAAACACGCCGGCAAAAATCCCCGCCGTTTTCCGCCTTGCGGACGGCGGCGGTGGCAACCGCCAGGGGCATTGCGCCCGATTCCCGGATTTTTTCCGAAAATGTCCGCAATACGTTGCAGGTGCGCTCCATGGGCAAAGGCTGCAGTCGCTTATCCCCTCCCATTCCCTCGCTGAGCCGGGTCATCACCCGCTCCTTTTTCAGATAGCGAACCTCTCCGGTCTCTGTCACCTCGGTCAGATACATTCTGGCCGAATTTGAACCCAGATCAATAAGTGCAATTTTCATCTCTGCTTCCTCCTGTCCCATGATGCAGGGAAAAGTCGTTTTTCTGCGCAAGAAAGGGGGCCGCAGTCTCACGGCTGCGGCCTGGTCAGGAACAGCGGGTGAGAAGTCCGCCGTTCCTGCGCAAAAATGATAAAATTATATAATAAGGATTTGAGAAACAAATTAAGCCTGACTGACGGGCAGATTGATGGTAACCCGGGTAAACCGCCCAAACTCGCTTTCGATCTGGATGGTGCCTCCATGGCTCTCGATAATCTCCTTGGTAATGGAAAGCCCCAGTCCGGTGCCGCCTTTTTCCCGGCTCCGCGCCTTGTCCACTCGATAGAACCGCTCAAAGACGTGTTCAAGATCTGCTTTGGGAATTCCCTTGCCGGTATCCTCTACCTTGATATAGACATTGTTATACAGGTTTCCCGCAAAAATCTGGATCTTATCACCCTTTGCACAGTAGCGGATGGAATTGGAGATGATATTCTTGACCGCTCGCTCAATCTGATCCTGGTCGGCAAAAACATCGTGAAGCTCGGTGGTACGGTTATAGGTCAGCGTCAGACCCTTCTGCTCTGCCTCCAGCCGGAACATATCCGTAAGCCGCCGCAGCATATCGTCAATGGAGAAAAACTCCTTATGGATATCCACTCGCTGCATATCAAACCGGTTCAAAATCAGCAGATTCTGCACCAGAGCAGTCATTTTATCGGTTTCGTTCTCCACCGTGGTCAAAAGACTGGTTGCAGTTTTTTTATCGTCTAAGTAGCCGTTGAGCAGTGTCTCGGTATAAGTACGGATGGTGGTCAGCGGCGTCTTGAGCTCGTGAGAAACCTCCGCCACAAATTTCTGTCTTGCGGCCTCTAGGTTAAACTGCTCGGTCACGTCCTCAAAGACACAGACTACACCTGCCGTCCGTTCGTTGTCCATCTTAAAGGGAACCAGGTAGGTCTTGATGTGGTCACTGCCCACAATCAGATCCCGCTCCTCGGTTTTAAACCGGTCTAAATACATAAACTCCGCCATACAGATGCCGGCATTTAAGGATCGGAAGAACCGGTCAAACCGCAGCTCATCCGGATTCTCAATTTCAAACATTTTCTTGGCGGCGGTATTGATATGGAGCACCCGCTGTTCGGTATCAAAGGCAATGATCCCGCTGTTGATATGTTCTAAAATGACCTCCACCTTATGTTTTTCGGTGTTGATCTGGTTGATGCTTTCGTTCATAAAGGTGCCGATTCGGTTAAAGGAACGAATCAAGTCCCCCATCTCGCCGTCGGGAATTTTCTCCAGCGTAGGCGCAAAATTGCCCTTGGCAAACCGCTCTGCCCGGCGGCTCAGCTGGTTTAGGGGTGCCGTCATAACATGGGTAACCCAAAATCCCACTCCCGCCGACAGCAAAAGGCCGATCAGTACGGCCCAAAGACTGCGGACGCCGGTTTTCACAAGCAGCTGCCGCAGCTGTGTCTTGTTATCACGGACATAGAGAATATATCCGTCCTCCACACTGCTGCCGTTTTTTATAAACAGGGCATAATCCATAAAATCGCCCCGTACGCTGACTTTATCGCCGTTGCCGCCGCGCATGGCCGAAGATAGGTTCTTGGTCTCTGCCACCTGACCCGGCCGCAGAGAAACGGGAGTTAAAATCCCGCCGTCTCTGGCGGAGAGCAGAAAACAGGTGCGGTTTTCGTTCAGTCCCAACCTCCCGGCGTAGTCGCTGATAGCGGCCTCCGCCGCAGCAAGTCCGGCATCTCCCACCGTATCGGCAGTCAAAATATGCCGAAGCCGAGCCGGCAGCTCACTTTGTGCTACCGCAGTCACTGCATTGCGAAAATCACTTTTATAAAGATCCAGCACATTGAAAAAGCCCAGAGCTCCCACCGTGAGAACCGCAGTCATAACCGCCAGCATAACCAATCCGGTCAGCCGCCAGTAAAGCTGTCTAAACACCCGGTGCGCACCCCCCTGTCAGAATCGATCCGGAAAATTTTTGTTCTTCTTTCTTATTCTAACACAAAATTTTCCTCAGGTAAAGTCTAAATTCAAAATTTATTTCTAATATCTTCCATGCTGCTCCATTTCCAGATACAGCGACGCACTGCAGGGGGGAAGTTCTGCGGTAAACGAAGCATTTTTGACCTTTCGTCTCTCTCCCAAAAAGACCTCTTCCAGGGTTGCCCCCACAAGCTCCGGCAGTAAAAAGCTGACCTCCTTTTTGGTATTGTCACGGTTTACCAGACAAAGGGCAGCGGCGCCGTCTGCTGCATTTCCAAAAGGATCCCTGCCGTTTATAAAGTACCTAAGATACCCGTACACGCCGCCCTCAGCGTACACCGGACGAAAATATCCCCGCTGCAGACTGTCCGCTGCGTTTCGCAGTGCACCTAAGCGCCGGTACCAGTCCAGCAGCTCCGGATCCACCGACCGCCAGGGAAAGGTGCCCCGGTTAAAGGGGTCTTTTCCCCCCTGCATTCCCACCTCATCACCGTAGTAAATACAGGGAACCCCATAAAAGGTCATCTGTAAAAAGACACCCAGCTTCAGCCGCTTTACCGCCGTTTCCTCCGCCCCGGAGCTGAGACGGCTTGCGCCGCAGTCACCGCTCATACCGCCAAGCAGAGATTTTACCCGCATGGTGTCATGGGTCCCCAGCATATTCATCAGGGCATACAACGTCTCCTTGGGATAGTTCTCCAGCTGGGACATAACCCGGCGGCACAATTCCTCCGCGTCACAGTCTCCGGTCAGGAAACCCAGCACCTGCTCCTGAAAGGGATAGTTCATCACACTGTCCAGTTCTTTGCCCAAAAGGTATTCCCGCTGTTTTCCGTAGGCAATTTTGTTGGAAGCATCCTCCCAGACCTCGCCGATGACAACCGCATCGGGATTGGTCTTTTTCAGCTCTGCTCTCAGAATCCGGATAAATTCGTCCGGCAGCTCGTCTGCCACGTCAAGCCGCCAGCCGGATGCACCTTTTTTCACCCATTTCTTAATGACTGCATCCTCATCTCTTAAGATATAGTCAAGATAAGAAGGCTCCGTTTCGTTGACATTGGGAAGGTTGCTGCAGCCCCACCAGCTTTCGTACTTCGGGTAGGGGCAGAACCGATACCAGCTCCGATAGGGAGAATGTTCGTCCCGGAAGGCGCCTTGGTTTTCGCCGTAGCTGCCGTATTTGTTAAAATAGACACTGTCCGCACCGGTATGGCTGAATACTCCGTCTAAAATAATCCGGATTCCCTGCTTTTCCGCCTCCTTACAAAGCACACAAAAATCCTGCTCCGTACCGAGAATCGGGTCAATGACCTTGTAGTTTGCCGTATCATACCGATGATTGGAATAGGCCTCAAAAATTGGGTTTAAGTACAGCACCCCCACGCCCAGCGATTTTAAATAGGGAAGCTTTTCTAAGATTCCCTGAAGGTTTCCGCCGTAGAAATCGTTACAGGCAGGGCCGTCCTCAAAGGGATGCCGTTGAAAGGACAAAGGCTCATACCAGTCCTGATGCATCATATATTCCTCACGCTTTTTGGGAATTTCCTCATCCCGGCTGCGATAAAACCGATCGGGAAAAATCTGGTACATAATCCGGCCCTTAAACCAGTCCGGCGTATGATAGTCCTTGTCATAAACGGTAATCTGATAGCTGTTGGCCACCGGTTCCGCCGTAGTGGTTCCGATGCCGCCCAGTCCGCCGCTGCTGTTGCTGTAGTAAAGAGTGGTTTCCTTTTGCTTGACGATAAAATCATACCACAAAAGGCAGGGTTCTTCTCCTGCAAAAACGAAGATCTGATACCAATAACTTCCCCCTTCTACCCTTTGCAGCGCCATGGGCAGCAGGGTTTCGGTTTCCTCCCGAAACAGCCGAAGGGTCACTAAATCAGGCGGGGTATCACTGAAAACTCGAAGCCTAAGTATCACCCGGCTCCCGGTGGAAACGGCACCAAAGGGCTCTCTGTAGTTTTGATCCTGGGAATTATGAAACATTTCCATATGTGTTCTCTGCCTTTCCGATCGCTTTCTTCTAGTATAATATGCAGAAAGCAATTTTTCAAGGGAAACACTGATTAAATATTGTGCGCAGAAAGCGCAGTCAGATTTTTCGTCAGATGTGATAAAATTTCGAAGGCATACTCACGTATGTCAAGAAATTTTAGTGCAAAATGACGGAAAATATGCAAGCTTAATGCGTGCAAAGCCGCCAGGCGTTATTTAATCAGCGTTTCCCAAGTAGTGTCCAAAAACTTTTCAGCGGCTGTCTGCACGAAATTTCCTGCATGACATAAAAGATTCTGAAAAAAACATTGAATTTTTTGTTATTATGGAGTACAATGAGGATATATTGCATTCACTGCGAAGAAAGAAGGGGTTTTAAAAATGGAAGAAAAATTTGAACAGGATGTAAAAGAAATCACCCAACGAATTACCGAGCTGCGTGACGCCTGCGGTTATACCCCGGAGGAGTTCGCAGCGAAACTCGGAATTGAGCCGGAGACCTACCTTGCCTATGAACAAAATGCAAGCGCCATTCCGGTCAGTCAGATCTGTAATATTGCCAACCTCTGCGGCGTGGATTTGTCGGAGATTATGACCGGCGTCAGCGCCAAGCTGCACACCATGCAGATTGTACGCGCCGGCGAGGGAAAGGGGATCGAACGCTATCCCGGCTATCATCTGGAGGATCTGGCACATCTTTTTGCCAATAAGACCATGCAGCCTATCATGGTCAATTTATACCCGCAGGATCCGCCTGCGACCCTTGCCCGCCACGGCGGACAGGAATTTAACTACGTCTTAGAGGGTGTGGTAAATCTGCACTGGGGCGGTAAAGTTTATTCCCTGAAAGCGGGGGACTGCGTTTACTTTGACCCCACCCACGAGCACGGCCAGAGCTGCGGCGGCGATACGCCCGCAAGGTTTTTGACCGTCATTGCGGAATAGCCTTTTGACGTATTTGGAAAACTTACAGAAAAGGAGTTTTAGATAGTATGTTATTGGATCGTTTTTTGCCCAGAATTGAGTTTGACTCCTACGAGGATTTCAAAGAAAACTACCGGGTAAACGTCCCGGAATATTTCAACTTCGGCTTTGACATCGTAGACGCCTGGGCAGAGCAGGATGCACAGAAAAAGGCACTGGTATGGTGCGATGACCACGGTCACGAAAAGGTGTTTACCTTTTCGGATATGAAACGGCTCTCCAACAAAACGGCAAATTTTTTCCGTTCTGCGGGAATCAAAAAGGGTGACACGGTTTTGATGATTGTCCGCCGCCGCTGGGAATACTGGGTTTGCGCCACCGCCTTACATAAAATTGGTGCGGTACTGATTCCCGGAAGTCTGCTGTTGACCACCAAGGATATTATTTACCGCGCCAATGCGGCAGAGGTTAAGGCGATTGTCTGTATTGACGACAATTTTGTCATGGAACAGGTAGAGGCTGCCGAACCGGAGCTTACCACGCTGCAGTTTAAGGTTCTTTTAGAGCAGCACCGGGAGGGCTGGCTGAATTTTGAGGATAGTATCCAAGATATGTCGGAAGATTTTCCAAGACCCACAGGGGACGAACGCACCCGCTGGGATGACATCTTTATGATTTTCTTCACCTCCGGCACCACCGGGATGCCGAAAATGGTACAGCACAACTGCACTTATCCCTTAGGCCATATTGTTACCGCCAAATACTGGCACCAGGTTCAGGAGGGCAAGCTCCATATGAGCGTTTCCGACTCCGGCTGGGGTAAGTTCTCCTGGGGTAAAATCTACGGCCAGTGGATTTGCGGCGCTGTGGTCTTTGCCTATGACATGGACAAATTTATCCCCACCAAGCTTTTGGATATGATTACCAAGTATCAGGTTACCACCTTCTGTGCACCGCCCACCATGTTTCGGTTCATGCTCCAGGAGGATCTTTCCAAATATGATCTCTCCTGTATTCAGCATTGCACCACCGCCGGCGAGCCGCTGAATCCGGAGGTCTACAACCGCTGGCTGGAACAGACCGGGCTGCATCTTTATGAGGGCTTCGGTCAGACCGAGTCCACAGTGCTTTTGGCAAACTTCCCTTGGTTCACCCCCAAAATCGGCTCCACCGGAAAGCCGGCACCCCTATACAACCTCTGCTTGGTCAATCATGAGGGTCAGGTAACCGAGAACGGCGAAGAGGGAAAAATTGTGGTTAAGGACGTAAAAGACAACCCGCCTCCGGGACTTCTGACCGGCTATTACAAGAATCCGGAGCTGACCCAACAGGCTGTAGGCGGCGACTGGTATGACACCGGGGATGTGGCATGGAGAGATGAGGACGGCTATTACTGGTTTGTGGGCCGTGACGATGACGTCATTAAATGCTCCGGCTACCGTATCGGGCCGTTCGAGGTAGAAAGCGCCTTGATGGAACATCCCTCCGTGGTAGAATGCGCCATCACCGGCGCCCCCGACCCCATACGGGGACAGGTAGTCAAGGCCACCATTGTCCTGGCAAAGGGCTGGGAACCCTCTGACGAGCTGGTCAAAGAGCTGCAAAACCACGTCAAGCACGCCACCGCACCTTATAAATACCCCCGTGTGATTGAATTTGTTGAGGAGCTGCCCAAGACCCTGGGCGGTAAAATCAAGCGGGCACAGATACGGAAAAAGGACAACGGAGAACTTCCCGAATAAGACGGATCCCTCCTTTGTCTTGATACACAATCCAAAAATAAGGACATATAAATAACGCTCTGTCTTAAGGCAGGGCGTTATTTGATATGCCGTATACACGCTCCAATGGCAATCATTTTGGTTTCTTATTTCTCTACCAGAGCGAAGGAAATCTCACCTTTTGCGGCCACATCCTCACCCACATAAGCGCAGACGTCGGCTTTCCCCATGCTCCCCCGTACCCGGGTCATCTCTACCTCCAGACGCAGGGTATCTCCGGGGGTTACCTGATGCCGGAATTTAAAGTTGTTGATTCCGGTAAAGACCGCCAGCTTTCCCCGGTTCTCCGGTGCTCCCAGAATCACCACGGCGCCTACCTGCGCCAGCGCCTCACAAATCAGCACCCCCGGCATAATCGGCCGACCGGGAAAATGCCCCTGAAAGAACGGTTCGTTAACCGTGACATTCTTAATGCCCACAGCACGCTTTCCTTCTTCTAATTCAATGATTTTATCCACCAGTAAAAAGGGATACCGATGGGGTATAAGCTCCATAATCTCTGCACTGTTTAATTCCATCCTTGATTCTCCTATTCTAATTTTCTTTCGATTCTGCGCTGTAATAGGCATCTAAGATTTCCCGATTCTCCAGCGCCTTTCCGGTTCCGTAGACCACACAGTTTTCCGGCTCATCGGCAATCACCGTTTTAATTCGGGTTTCGTTCTGCACCAGCCGTTCCATCCCATAGAGCAGAGATCCCGCTCCGGTCAGAATAATTCCCCGGGCGCTGATATCGCCGATCAGTTCCGGCGGTGTATCCTCTAAAACACCTCGAATCTCATCTACAATAGTCATAACCGGCTCAATTAAAGCATCGTACATCTCGTCCGAGGTCACCTGCAGGGTCTTGGGCAGACCGGAAATTAAACTCCGTCCCCTCACGTCCATGGCCAGCAGCTTGTCCCGCTTGCGGACACAGCCAATCTTCATTTTCAATTCTTCCGCGGTTCTCTCGCCAATCAGAATATTATACTTCTTGCGTATGTATCTGATAATGGCCTCGTCAAAATTGTCGCCCGCCGTCTTAATCGACCGGCTGATGACAATTCCGCCCAGAGAAATCACCGCAATATCACTGGTGCCGCCGCCGATGTCCACCACCATGCTTCCGCAGGGCTGGGTAATATCGATTCCAACACCAATCCCCGCCGCAAGCGGCTCCTCGATTAAATGCACCCGTCTGGCGCCCGCCTGCATCCCGGCGTCAATCACCGCACGCTCCTCTACCTCGGTCACGCCGCTGGGAACGCAAATAATCACCCGCGGCTTAAACAGACTCCCGAAAAATCCTCGCTTGGTAATCCGCTGAAGAAAATATTTGAGCATCCGTTCGGTCACGCTGTAGTCGGAAATCACGCCCTCCCGCAGCGGACGAACCGCCAGAATATTCCCCGGCGTCCGTCCCAGCATCTGCTGGGCCTCACGACCTACCGCCAGAAGCCGTCCGGTATCCTTATCCACCGCCACCACAGACGGTTCCTTGCTTACAATCCCCCTTCCGCGCACATACACCCGAATGGAAGAAGTCCCTAAATCTATTCCAATGTCCTGTCCAAACATCCAATTACTCCTTCTTTGGTAATATTACAATTCTGTTACAATTTGATTACAAATCTATTTTACAACATTTTCAATAACCTGTCAACGGATTCGACACAAATTTAGGAAAAAAGATTTTTTCTTCTGTCAAAGCGGGCATGAAGATAGTTTTTCCAGCGCTTGTATTGGATGGAAAAAGAAATTCTCCTCCCGGCGAAGGGTATCGCATAAAATCCTAAGCCGCAGAAATTCCGCCAGCTCCTTTTCGATCTCTAATAGGGCAATCCGCTCTTCTCGATGCCACACAGCAAAACCCTCAGTAACGGGTTGAATTTTATAAAAATCGGAGTCATTTTTACCGCCCTCTCCCCAGCATAGAGCGGGACCGCTGCCGTTTTGAAAACCGTTTCGGTAAAACAGTCGCTCCATCTCAGGCGGAAATCCGAAAAAAACCGCAGATACCGGTTTTAAATACCGTTTTCTGCGATAGGCGTCCCATTCCATCAGCCGGGGACGGCCGGCGGTAATGCCCAGCTCCTCGTCCCGGGCAGTCAGGGAACCGGGATGAAAACGATATTCATAGACCGGTTCCTTTTGGGACACATGCCGGATTTTAAAAAGACTGTTCATCCGCATGAAATAGTCATAGTCCTCCAGCAGAAAAAGGTTTTCGGAGTAACCCCCAAGAACCGCCTCCGCTCCGGCACGGTACATAAATGCCGCACCCACCGTATTATTGGGAATTTTGTTAAAGAGCGGCGTTATCTCCGGAAAGCAGACCCGCCCGCTGCCCGACGGCAGCTCAAACCAGTTATGACCCAGGATTCGATCACCCTTTTCATCAATCAGATATTGATTGGCAAAAACCATATCCATCTCCGGACTTTGCTCCAATTCTCCCGCCATGCAGGCGATAAAATCCGGCAGCATCCGATTATCGGCGCTCATCCAGGTATAGAACTCTCCTCTTGCCGCCGCAAAACCGCGGTTGAGCGCCCGGGGAAGCTTCAGATTTTCCTGGTGGATCACCGAGATTCTCGGATCTTTCTTTGCATAACCCTCTGCAATCTCGCCGGAGCGGTCCGTAGAACCGTCGTCTATAATCCAAAGCTCCCAATTGGTTCGAGTTTGGCATAAAACCGAGTCTATCGCCTCCTCCAAATATGCCTCGCCGTTATACACCGGCAATACTACCGACACCAGACCGGGAACTGCATCGGTTTTTATTTTCACAGACGAAAGCGACTTTCTCCGTCTTTGTTTGAGCCAAAACCGAGTTTGCATCTATAAATTCCTCCTTCAGCCGTCTTTCATAGCAAAATACAGCTCCGCAAAAGCGTCACGCTCGCATTTTTTATAATAGCATTCCTTCTCCGACCCGCAGCGATCTAAACGTTTTAATTCCCGGTCAGCAACCCGGATTCGCTCCCTAACATATCGGCGATCCCAGCCTTTTTGTGCATAACCCTCCAAATACAGACGATAGGTAGTGAAGATGCCCGCACGCAGTGTCTCTCTGACATGCTCCTTGGAAAACCGTTTTGGATCCACCCGATGCTCTACCCAGGCCTTTGGCTGGATTCCGATTTTCCATCCCCGTTTCAGCGCCAAAAAGCAGAGCGCCGTCTCCTCGCCGCCGGCATAGTTTTTCCCCACTCTGCCGTAGCTTTCCGGAAACCCTCCCAGTTCCTCCAAAACGCTGTGACGAACTGCAAAGCAAGCACCGTAGGGAAAAGCATACTGCTCCCGTACCGTTCTGTAATGCCGATAAGGCACCCGATAGGCGCTCCATAGCCCTTCTTGTCCGGGGATCACTACCGACGGCCGGGGATTGGGAATGACCGTAAAAATCTGCCCTCCCACAATTGCCGCAGAGCGGTGCTTTAAAAAGGTTCGAGCCATGACTTCCGCCAGCTGCTTTGGCGCAACGGCATCATCATCCAGATACAAAAGCACCCTTCCTCTTGCCTGTGCTGCGCCGGTATTTCGGGCATAGGACAAACCCTGTCTGGGCTCTGAAATCCATCGTATTTTCTTAGGATATTCCTCTGCCGGCGGAGGGTCGGAACGGTTCCAGACCACCAAAACCTCATAGCTTTCTGCAACCATGCTTTGAGAGAGTACAGAGAGAACCGAATCCCGAAAAACCCGACAAGTTCCTGTGGTACAGATAATGATAGAAAGCGCCAGCGGACGGGTATCCTCAGGCATAGGCTGGGGCTGTGCCGTTTCTTTTTTGGGTCTGAGCAGCTCATTGATTCCCTTGCGGATTCCAAGCCATAGGCCGCTCTCTTTCAGATTTGCCATAGATGCCAGGGTAATGTTAGGTCTGATTTTCTTCATGAACATCTACCTCCGCCGGAATATGGAAGATTCCAAAGGAGGGATTTTTCGCTGTAGCCTTCACCTCCAGCATTCCCTCCCAGTAGTCATAATAGGTAATCGGAAGACGGGAAGCCTGTTCCAACCCTACTGCCAGGGTATACCGGCCCGAGGTAAAGGGACAGGAAAAAGAAAACTGCACTGTTTGTAGCCGACCGGGTTTTAAAACGTAACCCATCTCTACAGTGCGAATCACCAGAAGATCCAGACCCTCTCGGTTCTTCACCGCAAGAGAAACCGATAAATCCGAAGAATCTGCATCCTTTGGCGGCTCCACCGTGACCGTTACCATGATCTTCTCCTGATACTGCCAGATATGGGGTGCAGTCACCGACAGGACGGAACCCACATGAGATCCGAACCGATTCACACCCTTATCCAAGGCCTTTGCAGGACTCTGCCCGACAGCCGCCGCCATATAGGCCGAGGTCACCGCCTCCACCGTACCGTCCATCCGAAGTCGTCCGTCCTCCAGCCAGAGTACCCGACTGCAAAGCCGACGCACCGTATCAATATCATGGGTTACATATAAAACGGTAACACCTTTCTTCTTCAGCTCCCGAATTTTTTGAAAGCATTTTGTCTGAAACAGAAAATCCCCCACAGCCAGCGCCTCATCAACCACCAAAATATCAGGCTCCCACAAAGCTGCCGACGCGAATGCCAGCCGCAGAAACATCCCGTCAGAATAGGTCTTTACCGGCTGGAAAATATACTCGCCGATATCAGCAAAATTCAGTA
>CATVQN010000003.1 GCA_958346135.1 uncultured Eubacteriales bacterium
CTTTTATATTTGGCAACACAAAAACCGACAAGCACAAGGTATTTGTCGATTTTCTATAAAATATTGTCAGAATTTTAGCCAACTTGACGAAGTCTTTCTCGATTAGACCCCACTCCTCGGCCGTTGTACCACCAGAAAAATACGCCGACTGTCCTCCTTCGGCGGTGCAAAGCTCAGATGATCATAAACACCCAGACAGAGAAGACCGCAGCGACAAATCGCATCCTGTAATTCCTCGGCAGAATACGCTCTCTCCTCCTGGTATTCATCCCGTCTGGTATAGGTTCCGTCCGGATTTCGTAAAAAGAAATTCAGGTCAAAGTAACAAATTTTTTCTTCTTCATCAAAGTCATTGCTCCAAACGCAGTAGGCGTCTTCACAATCATAAACAAAGGTTCTTCCGTCTAGTACCTCCCGGAATTGATACGGAGTATTGATATCAAAAATCAGAATCCCGCCCGGATCTAAATAATAGTGCAGCAGCCGCAGCATGGACTCTAATTCTCCGTCTCCGGTAAGATAATTTACACCGTCCAAGGCACAGACCATCGCCCCCACTGTGCCATAGAGTTCAAATGCGGTCATATCCTGCTGTAAAAACAGAATGTCCTTATCCACCGCTTTGGCCTTTTCCATGGCAATCTCCAGCATCTCCGGAGAGGCATCCAGTCCGATCATATCATATCCACGCTCAGCCATAGCCAACGTAACATTCCCGGTACCGCAGCCGAGATCCAGCACCAGCTCCGGACGGCAGCCGAATTTTTGGAAAATGGCTTCGTAATAATCCACAAAAGCTTCATAATCCACTTCCTGCATCTGATCATATACCCCGGCCAATACATGATACATTCACTCGCCCCCTTCGTTTCATCTCTTACACTTTTTCAATGGGCGCATAGGCTGCAAGCAGCTTTTTTTCGCCCTCCGGAAACTCGATCCGCAGCAGGATATCTGCACCCATAGGCTGTGCCGCTACCACGGTACCAATACCGAATTTCCGGTGCTTGACCTGATCTCCCGGCGCAAAGTCGCAGCCGACTGCCGCCTTTGGTTTCGGCTCCGGCTTTTTCTCTAAGAAACCGCTCTTGCCAAACCCATGCGGCGTATTGTCCGAAAACTCCGAAAAGGACACCTGCGCCTTTGGCCGTTCTTCTTTTTGCTCCAGCAATTGTGCGGGAATCTCATCCAAAAACCTGGACGGCAGATTATATTTGGTCGATCCGAATAAGGTTCTGGTCTGTGCCCTGGATAAAAACAGCCTCTTTTTTGCCCGGGTAATCCCCACATAGCAAAGCCGCCGTTCCTCTTCAATCTCCTCTTCGTCACCCATGGAACGCAGACCGGGAAACACTCCCTCCTCCATGCCCATCAAAAAGACATTGGGGAACTCCAGCCCCTTGGCGCTATGGAGCGTCATAAGCGTCACCGTCTCCTGTGCCTCGTCATAGCTGTCAATATCCGAAATCAGCGAAATATCCTCCAACAGCTGCTCCAAGGTCACCGCCGCATCCTTGCTGACCGTCTCCTGCACCATAGAGATAAACTCGTCCAGGTTCTCCAGGCGGCTCTGGTTCTCTACCGTCTTTTCCCGGTTCAATGCGGCAATCATGCCGCAACGCTCCATGGTCAGCTTTACAAACAGCTCAAGACCCATTCCCTCATCCAGCTCCTTGCGCAGCTCCAGAATCATCCGGGCAAACTCCCGCAGTTTCTCCGCCGTCCTTGCCGGAATTTCTTCAAAGGCATCCGCTCTCTCACAGACGCCGAACATCGTCAAGCCCTCGCCGATAGAGATCGCCTCTACCTTATCCACCGTTGCCGCACCGATACCACGCTTTGGCTCGTTAATAATCCGCCGCAGCGCCACATTGTCACCGTGGTTCTGAATCAGCCGCAGATAAGAGGTCAGATCCTTAATTTCCTTTCGGTCATAGAATCGCAGACCACCCAATACCCGATAGGGAATGGCAGATTTCAGCAGAGCATCCTCCACAATACGGGACATGGCGTTCATTCGATATAAGATTACGGTATCGTTCAAGCTGTCCGACAGCTCCCGAATAGTATCTGCAATATGATAGGCCTCGGCGTGTTCGTTCAGCGCCGCATACAGTTCTATCTTCTCTCCTGCGCCGGAAGCCGTCCAGAGATTTTTTCCTTTCCGGCCGCTGTTGTGCTGAATCACGGCGTTGGCCGCATCTAAAATAGTCTGTGTGGAGCGATAGTTCTCCTCCAGCTTAATCACCCGGCAGCGAGGAAATTCCTTTTCAAAGCCCAGAATGTTTTGGATATCCGCACCTCGGAACCGATAGATACTCTGGTCGTCATCTCCCACTACGCAGAGATTCTGATGTGCCTTGGCAAGAAGGCTGACTAGCCGATACTGGGCATGGTTGGTGTCCTGGTATTCGTCTACCAAAATATACCGAAACCGCTTTTGGTAATATTCCAAAACATCCGGACAATCCTCAAAAAGCCGTACCGTATTGACAATCAAATCGTCAAAATCCATGGCATTATTGGTCTTCATTTTTTTCTGGTACAGGCGGTACAACTTTGCCACCGCAGAAAAATAGTAGTCCCCATGGTTTAACTGCTCATATTCATCCACCGAAATCAGTTTATCCTTCGCTTGGCTGATTGCCGACAGCACTGCTCTCGGCGCAAATTTTTTCTCGTCTAGGGACAGTTCCTTTAAGCAGGTCTTCATCAGGGTCTGCTGGTCGGCAGAATCATAAACGGTAAAGCTCTTGTCATAGCCAATCCGCGCAGCATCCCGGCGCAGAAAACGCACACACGCCGAATGGAAGGTGCTGGCAAACACGTCCTCGCCGCCGCTGCCCAGCCGCTGCACCAGCCGCTGCTTTAACTCTCCCGCCGCCTTATTGGTAAAGGTGATAGCCAGAATCTGCCAGGGTTTTACCGGCTCGTTTGCAAGATACGGCTCTAGGTTCGGCGGCAGCTCGTCCAGTTCTCCATCGGCATACCAGGACATCACCTCGAAATCCTGTTCGGTAAGTCCGAAAGGTTTCTCCTGGTTTTTCTCGGTTTTTCCAAAACGGATCAGGTGCGCGATTTTATGTACAATCACCGTTGTCTTTCCCGAGCCGGCCCCCGCTAACACCAAAAGCGGCCCTTCTGTGTGCAAGACCGCTTCCAATTGCCGCTGATTCAGGCCGGGATATTCTTTTTCTAAAATTCGCTTTCGCAGCTCAAAAAATTCTATCTTCATCCACCCCTGTCTTATATCGTCCGGAAAATGGGCAAGGCATATGCCGCCTTGCCTCATTTCTCACAGATTTTCGTCTTATCGCAGAATGGTTGCGCCGCCCAGAACCAGATCGCCCTCCGGTTCATAAAAGACAACTGCCTGTCCCGGCGTCACCGCTCTTTGGGGACGGTCAAACCGAACCCGAAGATATTTTCCCTCTCTGGTTATCTCGCCCAGAGCAGGCTTTGCACTGTAACGCACCTTTACAGCTGCCCGAACCGGCTCTTGTATCGCATCGAAGGGAATAAAATTCCAGTCAATGGCAAGGAGAGAATCCGAAAACTCACTGCCGCTCTCGCCTAAGACCACCTGGTTTTTGGCCGCATCAATCCGCACCACAAACATAGGCTTTCCGAAGGTCAAGCCCAGACCCTTACGCTGGCCGACCGTATAATGGACGATTCCCTTATGCCGTCCCAAAACGTTGCCCTCTAAATCCACAAAATCTCCCTCCGGCGGCAAACTGCCCACACGCCGCCGAATAAAAGCCGCATAGTCCCGATCCGGCACAAAACAGATTTCCATGCTGTCCGGCTTGTCCGCCGTGGGAAGTCCCAGCTCCTCCGCCTTTTTCCGCACCGCCTCTTTGCTTTGGAACTCTCCCAGCGGCATCAGCGTATGCGACAACTGCTCCTGGGTGAGCGAATACAAGGCATAGGTCTGATCCTTTGCGGCAGCCGCCGCACGCCGCAGCAGATAGCGGTTCAATGCCGGATCGTATGTAATCCTGGCATAGTGTCCGGTCGCCACCTTATGGGCGCCCAAAATCTCCGCCTTTTTCCGCATAGCATCAAACTTTAAAAAACGGTTGCAGGCAATGCAGGGATTCGGTGTTCTGCCCAATAGATACTCGTCGGCAAAATAATCTATCACAAATTCCGAAAATTCCTTGCGAAAATCCAGCACATAATAGTCTATCCCCAGATGAAATGCCACCCGGCGGGCATCCTCGACGGCTGACAGTGAACAACAGGTGCTCTCCGAGAAGCCGTCCTCCGTCTCCTCTCCGTCCCAAAGCCGCATGGTAACGCCCACAACGTCATAGCCCTGCTCTTTGAGTACCGCCGCCGCAACACTGCTGTCCACGCCGCCGGACATTCCTATGACTACCCGTTCCACGGCTTAGTCCTCGCTTTCCTCGGTATCATGGGCATGATGGCACGCACTGCAGCATCCATCGCACTGCAGTCCCGCAGGGGGCTCTTCTCCTCTGCGCTCATAGTAATTGGCAATGGCAGAGTGGATGGCCTCCTCCGCCAAAACCGAGCAGTGCATCTTGACCGGCGGAAGTCCGTCCAGCGCCTCTGCAACCGCCTTATTGGTCAACTCCAGCGCCTCCTCTATGGTCTTTCCCTTGACCAGCTCGGTTGCCATAGAGCTGGTGGCAATGGCCGCACCGCAGCCAAAGGTTTTAAACTTTACGTCCTCAATCTTATGCGTGTTATCATCAATCTTCATATAGATTTTCATAATATCGCCGCACTGGGGGTTTCCAACCTCACCCACTGCGTTTGCATCCTCAATTTCACCCACGTTTCTGGGGTTACTGAAATGATCCATTACCTTTTCACTATACATAAGAATAACCGTCCTTTCTCTATTTCTGATTTTCTTTCACAAAGGCTTCATAGAGAGGCGACATTTTCCGCAGCCGCTCCACCGTTTCCTTGACCGCTTGGGCAAGCGTTTCCATATCTTCCATGGTATTTTCCATATCGAAGGTGGTACGCAAAGAGCCATGCGCCTCCTCGTGCTTCAGACCAATAGCAAGCAGCACATGGGACGGGTCCAAAGACCCTGAGGTACAGGCGCTGCCGCTGGAGGCGGAGATTCCTTTCATATCCAAAAACAGTAACAGTCCCTCGCCCTCAACAAAAGAGAAGGATATATTGGCATTGCCGGGCAGGCGGTTTTGAGGATCACCATTGAGCCATGCATAGGGCACCAGTTCCAGCACCCTTTTGATATAGGTATCCCGCAGCTTTGTCAGATACGCAGCCTTTTGGGGAATATCGGCCGTTGCCATTTCAATGGCCTTGCCCAGACCCACAATGCCTGGAACGTTCTCGGTACCAGCTCTTCTGCTGCGCTCCTGGGCGCCGCCGGTAATAAAAGAGGTCAGCTTGACGCCCTTTCTCACATACAGTGCACCGCTGCCCTTGGGACCATGGAACTTATGTCCGGTCAGTGACAGCATATCGATACAGTCCTCTTTGACATCAATCGGCACCATTCCCACCGCCTGTACGGCATCGGTATGAAAAAGCACCCCTGCCTCACGGGCAATCTTTCCGATTTCCCGGATAGGCATAATGGTTCCGATCTCGTTATTTGCAAACATTATGGTAATTAAAATTGTGGTATCCTTAATGGCGGCCTTGACCGCTTCGGGGGACACTCTTCCCAGTTTATCCACCGGGAGATAGGTCACCTCATAGCCCTGCTTTTCCAAGTCCTTGCAGGTATGCAGTACAGCGTGGTGCTCTACTGCGGTGGTGATAATGTGATTCCCCTTATCACGCAGACTCTTGGCAACCGAACGGATTGCCCAGTTGTCCGCCTCGCTTCCGGAACCGGTGAAATAGATTTCCTTCGGCTCTGCGCCGATGGCCGCCGCCACCTGCTCCCTTGCTTTCTCGATTGCGGCTTTGGCCTCTCTTCCCTCCTGGTAGATACTGGACGGATTCCCGTAGTTCTCGGTAAAATAGGGCAGCATCGCCTCTAATACCTCGGGTGCGACCTTGGTGGTTGCCGCATTGTCAACATAAATACGTTTTTCCATTGTTTTCTCCTACCTTTCCTTACAGAGTGCAATCTATGAAAAGTAGATGTTCTGTAATAGTTTCATCATTTGCAAAACTCCGGCATTTTATACCCCGGATGCGGCATCCCGATATTTTTGGGACTCGGCTACGGCCAGCCGGTCACACCTTTCGTTTTCCGGATGTCCGGCATGTCCCTTGACCCAGACCAGCTTCACCGTATGATAGTCCAAAAGCTGCAAAATCCGCTCCCAAAGATCGGGGTTGAGCGCTTTTTCCTTATTGGTACGCATCCAGCCCTTCTTGCGCCACTTTACCGCCCAGCCCTGCTCTATGGCATCGATAAAGTACTTGGAATCGCTGTACAATGTCACATCGCAGGGCTCGGTCAGTGCCGAAAGCCCGGCAATCACCGCCGACAGCTCCATCCGGTTATTGGTGGTGGCAGGCTCGCCGCCGGAGAGCTCCAGCTCGTGCTGCTTATACCGCAAAATCACCCCATAGCCGCCGGGACCGGGATTGCCGCTGCAAGCGCCGTCCGTAAAGATCTCCACCTGCTTTCGATTTGCCATACCGCTTCTCCTTCCTATCGTCTGCCATGCGGAATAAAAACTCCAAAGTTTCACATTGATTTAAGGAAACGCTGATTCAATATTGTGCGTAGAAAGCGCAGTCAGATTTTTCATCAGATGTGATAAAATTTCGAAGGCATACTTGCGTATGTCAAGAAATTTTAATGCAAAATGACGAAAAATATGCAAGCTTAATGCGTGCAAAGCCGGCAGGCGTTATTTAATCTGCGGTTCCTTAATTTCATTCTAGCACAGTACGTCTAAAAAATCTATAGTTTTTTTGCCGAATTTTATCCTCTTCCTTGGTCATTCTCTGTCAGTTCCTGCTTCTTTCAAAAGAAAAGCCGTATTTTTCCGAAATCTATACCGGAAAAATACAGCATTTTTTCTATTTTTTTGAGCCCACTGCCGGCCGAAGCAGTAAGAACAAACTGATTCCCAGCACCAGCACTGCCGCCAGACTGCCAAGGCCAAAGCCGTTGCCGGTGAGCAGCCGGCCAAACTGATAAATCATCAGAGTCACTGCATAGGCCAGGGTAGTCTGATACCCCAGGGCAAACAGCGTCCACTTGGCGCTTCCCATCTCCCGGCGAATAGCGCCGATAGCCGCCACGCAAGGAGAACAGAGCATATTAAACACCAAAAAGGCGTAACCGGCAAGAGGAGTCAACACGTTTTGCAGATCTCTTCCGGCCTCTAAGCCGTATAAAACATTCAGGCTGCTCACGATGTTTTCCTTGGCGGCCGCTCCGGTTATGGTTGCCACTGCCGGTTCCCAATAGCCAAAGCCCAACGGCCGAAACAACGGTGCAATCACATTACCGATGGAGGCAAGCATACTTTTTGATGTCTCGGTCATGGTCAGACTCCATGAAAAATTGGACAAGAACCAGATAATTCCGCAGGCTAAAAAGATAATTGTCCCGGCCTTGACCACAAAGGCACGGATATCATCCCAAACGTGCTTTGCCACATTTTTGGCATTGGGAATATGATAGCTCGGCATCTCCATAACAAAGGGCGCCGGATCACTGGCAAGCGATCTTGCCTTTTTTAAAATAATACCGGACAAAAATACCATCATCACCCCGATAAAGTAGACCGAGATCGCCACCCAGGCTGACTGATGAAACAGGCTGCCTGCAATCAGGGAAATCACCGGAAGCTTTGCGCCGCAGGGGACAAAGGTGGTAACCATAATGGTGATTTTCCGGTCTTTTTCACTCTCAATGGTACGGCAGCTCATAATTCCCGGAACGCCGCAGCCGGAGGAAACCAGAAGCGGAATAAAGGACTTTCCGGACAGACCGAAACGCCGAAAAACCCGGTCCATGATAAACGCAATTCTCGCCATATATCCGCAGTCCTCCAGCAGCGCCAGAAACAGGAACAAAACCACAAGCTGAGGTACAAAGCTGATGACCGCTCCCACGCCGCTGATGAAGCCGTCCACAATCAGGCCAACCAGCCACGGTGCGGTATTCCAGCCGGTCAGCAGTGCCGTGACGGCACCGCAAATCGACTCCACCAGATTTTCCATCCACTGCGTCGCCACACTGCCCACCGTTTGAATAGATATGTAATACACCCCGCACATAATCAGCACAAATAGAGGCAGTGCCAAATAACGGTTGGTCATGACGTTGTCCACCTTATCGGAGGTTGTGGTTCCGATTTTATGGCGTACCACGCATTGACGAACAATATTGGTAATATAGTCATAGCGTTGGTTAATGATAATACTGTCGCTCTCGTCGTCGTATTCCTTCTCACACTTGGCGATAATCTCTTCAATTTTTGTCTTTCGCTCCGCCGAAAGCGCCAGGCTCTCCATCACCTTTTCGTCACGTTCAAAGACCTTGACCACAAACCAGCGCATATGCAGCTGCTCTGCCACGCCGGAAATCAGGTTTTCAATCTGGGAAAGCGCCGCCTCCACCCTTGGCGAGAACCGGCAATAGACGTGCGGCGGGCGCTTTACTTTGGCAATACGAACGGCGGCCTCGCTGAGTTCGGTCAATCCCGTTCCCTTCAGAGCCGAGGTGGGAATTACCTCACAACCCAAAAGCTTTGCCAACCTGGGAATATCAATTTTATCGCCGTTCTTCTCTGCAACATCAATCATATTCAGCGAAATTAAAACCGGAAACCCAATCTCCCAAAGCTGAGTAGTCAGGTATAGATTTCGCTCAATATTGGAGGCATCCACCAGATTGATAATGGCATCCGGATGCTGATCAATCAGATAATTTCGGGTTACAACCTCCTCCATTGTATAGGGGGACAAGGAGTAAATTCCCGGAAGATCAACAATATCCACCCCCTTATGGTTGCGCAGCTGACCTACCTTTTGCTCTACCGTAACACCCGGACGATTGCCCACATACTGACTGCTTCCGGTCATTACATTAAACATCGTTGTCTTGCCGCAGTTGGGATTTCCCGCAAGTGCAATGGAAATCGACATACTAAAGCTCCTCCTCTTTCATCTCTGTAAATACCGCTCTGCAGCGGCAACTGCGTTAGCGCCGTCTGCTGCAGCGGTAATAATCTGGCGCAGATTTTTGGTGCGCACATCCCCGGCCGCAAAGACACCGGGTGCCGAAGTCTGACCCGTCTCGTCCGCACGGAGAAATCCACGCTCATCACTATCCGCTAAATCCAGAAACGGCTCACTGTTGGGTCGGATTCCGACAGCCACAAAGACTCCGTCTACCGCCAGGGTCTGCTCGGTGTTGAGCAAAACGCCGCTCACCCGATTTTGCCCCTCAATGGCAAGCACCTGGGCATTCCAGACCGGCTGTATCTTTGGATTTTCCAACACCCTCTTGGTAAGTGCACCGCCTGCACGCAGCGTGTCCCGCCGGTGAATCAGATACACCTTCTCACAAAGTCCCGCCAGATACAAGGCTTCTTCGGCGGCCGTATTGCCGCCGCCGACTACCGCCACGGTACGGTTTCTGAAAAACGCCCCATCACAGGTCGCACAGTAGCTGACCCCGCGGCCTGTCAGCCGCTCCTCGCCGTCTACGTTTAGCTTTCGATGCCTTGCGCCGGTGGCAATAATCACCGTCTTGGCAAAATATTCACCCCGGTCGCAGAGAACCTGCCATTTTCCTTCTCTCAGTACCAGCCTTTGCACGCCGGCACTGAGAAATACCGTGCCCAGGTCTTCTGCCTGCTTTCGCATCTGCATTGCCAGGGTATAGCCGTCTGTAGACGGACAGCCGGGATAGTTATCAATTTCATTGGTATTCATCATCTGGCCGCCGGACATCGCCGCCTGTTCCAGCACCGCAAACCGGAGCATGGCACGGCTGGCATAGACCGCTGCCGTCATTCCGGCAGGGCCGCCTCCCAGAATTAAAAGGTCATAACACTCCATAGCCGCCTCCCGTCAGGCAATGCCGGAGAGCGCCGCAAGCTGCTGCTTATCAATCACGCCAACACTGGTCTCCGTCCGGCGGCCGTTTCGAAATACCATCACCGTCGGCACCGACATAATCCCGTATTCCTGCGCCAGAGGAAGCTGGTCATCGATATCCACCTTACAAACCTTCACTTTTCCCGCATAGCTTGCCGCAAAATCCTCTAAGATAGGGGCAAACATTTTACAGGGTCCGCACCAAGTGGCCCAGAAGTCCACAACCACCGGGAGCTCAGACTGTAATACCTCTTTTTCGAATGTTTCTGCCGTTACGTTTAACATATTCCATTACCTCCTTACCAAAAGTAGTTTGAACCATTTTTTGGATTTCATACGAAATCATTCCGCTGCGTACAGCTCCTTCAACCGCTTCAATGCGCTGCTTAGCCATTTTTCCGCATCCAGACTTTCCACCTCGCCCTTGTCACAGGCAGCGGCAATCTTCGGATCAATGGGGAGTCTTCCTAAAATATCCAAACCGTATTGCTCAGCCGCCTCCTCCATATGGCTCTCGCCGAAAAGCTGAATTTTCTCGCCGCACTTGCCGCAGACCGCATAGCTCATATTCTCCACAAGTCCCAAAATGGGAATGTCCATCATCTGTGCCATCTTCACCGCCTTGCCCACGATCATGGTTACCAGCTCCTGCGGGGAGGTGACTACCACAATGCCGTCTACCGGCAGGGACTGAAACACCGTCAGCGGAACATCTCCGGTACCTGGTGGCATATCCACAAACATATAGTCTATATCGTCCCAGACCACGTCCGTCCAGAACTGCTTTACCGTTCCGGCAATGACCGGGCCTCTCCAAACCACGGGATCGGTGTCATGCTCTAAGAGCAAATTAACTGACATTACCGAAACACCGGATTTACTGACTGCCGGAAGGATCCCATATTCACTGCTCTTGGCCTTTCCCTCAATGCCGAACACCTTGGGTATAGACGGTCCGGTAATATCCGCATCCAAAACTCCTGTGCGATAGCCTGCCTTCTGCATTCCTGCCGCCAGCAGGGAGGTCACCAAGGACTTGCCGACACCGCCTTTTCCGCTGACTACGCCAATCACCTTTTTCACATGGCTCATACTGTTGAGAGCCGCCGCAAAGCTCTGCTCTGCCTGACGGTCCGAACAGCTCTGACCGCAGGAGGAACAATCGTGGGTACATTCTTCACTCATTTTTTACACTTACCTTTCCTGAATTTTCAATAATTTTTCGTGTATTTGCACGCAGCAAAATTCACTCTGTTTCGTGGCCTTCTACGCCGTATAGCTTTCGCTCCTCACCGCCGATTCTGGCAACCAAATCCTTATAGATTTCGGCGGCTTGTTTTTTCAGCTTTCCGGCAGCCTGTTCCGCCTCCGCCCTGGAGCCTGCAAAAATTTTAAGCTCCAGCAAGGGGGTGCTGGCATCCAGCATCTGTAACGATGCCATATATTGATAAGGCGCAACGGGCAAAATCTCGGTTTTGACCGCATTGGGATCCGCCTGATCCGCAAATTTGATGGCCCCCACCGCCTCATCAATCCGGCGGCGGATGCTCTTTGGCACCCGTTCAAAGAAAAAGTCGTTGGTGTCACTTCCTTTGGCGCTCAGCATAAATGCGCGTTCGCCCCGGTAATAGGTAGCCTCCACATAGCCGTCCTCTATGAGCTCGTTTAAAATAATGGCCAGTTCAAAATAGCCCATTACCTGTTTTTCAAAGGTGAGGATTTCTGTCAACTCCCCCATATTGGCCGGCTCCACATACCGCTTTAGGGTGTAGAGAACGGCAAACTTCATCTCGTCCTGCTCTAAAAACACCAAACCACCGCCTTTTAATTCTTTCCGTAGCTCTCATAGGGCTGTTTGTGTTTAAAATAAATTCCCATCAGCCCCAGCCCGGCATGGGAGGCGATAATCGGACCGATTTTCACAACGGTAATCTTTTTGGGATGCACCCGCTCCTCTACCATTGCTTTTAAAATCTCCACCTTATCCGGCGCATTGGAGTGCAAAAGCACAACCTCGTTCTCCTCCGGGCAGTCCATTCGCTCCTCCGCATAGGCCGCCAGCGTCGCCATGGCTCGTTTTAAGCCTCTGACCTTTTTGTAGGCCTCCACCAGACCGTCGTTAATATTGAGAATCGGCTTAATGTCCAAAAGGGAACTGATCGCCATAGTGGTCGCCTTAATTCTGCCGCCCTTTTTCAAAAAGGTAAGATCATCCACCACGAAATACGCCGTATCCCGATGGTAGACCTCGTTTACATACCGAACAATCTCTTCCTTGGATTTTCCGGCTTTGGCCATCTTAGCCGCCTCTACCACGGTATAGCCGATGACATAGGCAAACATGGTGGAATCGATTACCGTAATATCAAAGCCCTCATCGTTTAGCTGCTCAGCCACCATACGGGAAGTATTATAGATTCCGCTGCCGTTTGCCGACATGGTAATATGAATCACGCTGTCGCCGTTTTCGCAAAGCCGGCGGTAGACCTTTTCCACATCCGCAGGGCTCATCTGGCTGGTGGTGGGCACACAGCCGCTCTCCTCCAGCATCGTATAAAACGTCTCCGGCGCCAGGTTCACATCCGCCTTCACCGCTTTGTCTCCCAAATAAATCATAAAGGGCAGAATTTCAATATCCCATTCCTCCGCCAGCTCCTTGGGAATATCCGCCGCCGCATCCGCCATGATTTTTATCATGGTAAAACACCTTCCTTCCTGAGATTTTCATAATTAAACTGCCGCAAAACCTCATAGGCAATCACCGCCGCAGAGTTGGACAGATTTAAAGAACGTTTGTTGGGGAGCATGGGAATCCGGATGCACCGCTCCCGGTTCTCCCGGAGCATCTCCTCGGGCAGCCCCTTTGTCTCCTTTCCAAACACCAGGAAAATATCACCCGCCGCATCCTTGGTGTAATCCATCTCGCTGTGAGTGTGACTTCCCTTGGTAGTGCAATAGTAAAACGAGCCTTTCGGATAGGCCGCCCGCACCGCATCAAAGCTCTGGTATTCGTGCAGCTCCAGCTCATCCCAGTAATCCAGTCCGGCACGACGCACCTGCTTTTCGCTGATGTCAAACCCCAAGGGATGCACTAGATGCAGCGGTGCGCCGATGACCGAACAGGTTCTGGATATATTTCCGGTATTGGCCGGAATCTCCGGCTCTACCAATACGATATGCAATCGCACATTACCGCCTCCTATTATGCCCAGAATTTCCGATCCAATGAGCGGTATTGAATGGCCTCTGCCAGATGCACCGCTTCAATCGTCTCGCTGCCCGCCAAATCGGCAATGGTTCTGGCAACCTTTAAAATCCGGTTATGGGCCCTGGCGCTCAGTCCCAAATTCTCAAACGCCTGTTTTAAAAGCGCAGCGCCCTCCGGCTTCAAACCGCAGAATTTTTCCATCAGTCCCGGCGTCAGCTGGGAATTGGAATAGATGCCACAGCCACGATAACGATTTCTCTGAATCTCTCTGGCACGATCAACCCGCTTTTTAATCTCTGCCGAGGTTTCCGCCGTCTCCTGACGCTGTTCTAGCTCCTCATAGGCCACCGCCGGAACCTCAATATGTAAATCAATCCGGTCAAGCAAAGGGCCGCTGACCTTGCCAAGATACCGTTTAATCTGTGCCGGAGCACAGCTGCAATCATGATTTTTGTCTCCGTAATAGCCGCAGGGACAAGGGTTCATGGACGCCACCAGCATTACGTTACAGGGATAGGAAAAGGAACCGCTGGCACGGGTGATGGTCACCGTTCCGTCCTCTAACGGCTGGCGGAGAATTTCCAGCGCCTCCTTATGAAACTCCGGAAGCTCATCCAAAAACAGTACCCCGTGATGCGCCAGGC
>CATVQN010000004.1 GCA_958346135.1 uncultured Eubacteriales bacterium
CCGCTTTTTCCTGTTTTCCTTTCCTATTTTGTTCTATAAAAGAAAAGGGGAGCGGTCTGCACCACGCAGATCGCTCCCTTTGTATAAACCTTGTACGAAAAATGCTTTCGCATTCAAGATGCCATACTTTTATTTTTTCTTTTCCCGGCGCAGCTGCTCCTTCATATCCTCATGCTGCCGCACTGCCTCCTGGGTAATATCCTCCAGGTATATGCGTTCCTCGAAACGATCCACCAGGGCGCTCTCCATCATAGGCTCGCTCTGATGCGCCGCCTGATACTTGTAAATCAGCTTCAGCATAATCGGGGTCAGAATTGTGGTTGCCACCACCATAATAATAATGGGAGCAAAGAACGCATCCGGCATCAGTCCCATACTTGCGCCCTTCGTGGCAACAATTAAAGCAACCTCGCCGCGGGAGACCATTCCGATACCAATCTTCATCGCCTGCAAGTTCGTATAACGGCAAAGCTTGGCGCCCAGTCCGCAGCCGATAATCTTACTGAGAATCGCCGCCAAGGTTAGCAGCACGGTAAAGAGCAAAGCGGAAGCCGTAACATGATCCACCACCACCTTTAGGCCAACACTCGCAAAAAACACCGGCGATAAAAACATAAAGGAGATGGAGTCAAACCGGGACTGCATATAAACCGTATGCCGGTTGTTGGACAAAATCAATCCTGCCACAAAAGCACCCGTAATATCGGATACGCCGAAAAATCGCTCAGACACATACGCCATCAGCAGACAGAAGGCAAAGGCCAAAACGGGAAACCGCCGCAAATCCTTTTTGTAGCGATTGAGCCACGGGGTGACAAACTTATAGAACACAAAGGCCACCACAACGCAGAACGCAAAGAATCCCAGGATCTTAAGTCCTACCACAGGCAGACTTACGGAGGGATCCGCAAAACTGGTAATAATCGTAAGTGCAATAATGCCAAGTACATCGTCGATTAAAGCGGCGCCCAAAATGGCGTTTCCGGACTTTGTCGAGAGCTTTCCCAATTCCTTTAGGGTCTCCACCGAGATGCTAACCGAAGTTGCAGTCAGCACCACACCTACAAAAATGTTCTGTAGAGTTGTCTTGGGATCTCCGGTGTGATTAAAAAAGGCTGTAACCCACCATCCGGCAAGCAGCGGAACGACAACACCGATTATCGCAATGACCGTCGATGCCAAACCGCATTTTTTCAATTCCTGAACATCCGTCTCCATGCCGGCACTGAACATCAAAACAATCACGCCGATTTCGGCAATATTGCTAATCAGCGTGGTCTCGTTAATCCAACCGAGACAGGCCGGTCCCAGAAGCAATCCTGCCAGCAGGGCCCCAACCACCTGCGGCATCTGGATACGTCGGGTGAGCAGCCCCAAAAGCTTGGTGCTGAGCAATATTATCGCAATGTCTAATAAATACTTGACTTCCATATTCCTTCCCTCTTTCTGTTTGACTTATTGAGACATTTACGGCTTGTTCCAAAACCGGAATTATTATACTACAGAAATTTTAGAAAATCTACCGCAATTACTGCCAATAAAAATCTGCTTTCTTTCCTAAAATTAGTTGTTTCGACACATTTTATACTCCCCCTTGCTTCACACAAAGACGGCACTTTGATTTTCATCATTTCTCTGTTTCTGCCTGCGCTCTCACTTGTCAAAAAAATATCAATTACTTTCTTCCAAACCCGCACTATTTCGGCAAAAACTCCATTCTTTTTTCTTGACAAATGCCCCTTGAAACGATATACTTAATCTTGTATGCAAACACATCGAAGCGGAGAGGTTTCAGAAATACGGATTCATCACAGCACACCCTCTCTCGTATTTCGGAATATAGAAGGAGGGACTGTCATGAGAACATTTCGGGGCGGCGTACACCCCAACAGTCACAAGAAAGACACCTGTGCCAAACCCATTGTGGAGCTTGCACCGCCGGCAGAGCTGGTCTATCCTCTGTCGCAGCATATCGGCGCACCGGCCGTACCCTGTGTCAAAACCGGCGATACCGTGCTGATGGGGCAGAAGATTGCAGAGGCAGCGGGCTTTGTTTCTGCCAATCTCCACGCCTCAGTGTCCGGAAAGGTAAAGACCATCGAAAAGCGTCTGCACCCAAACGGCCTGATGATGGAATCCATTGTCATTGAGAATGATTTTGCCGATCAAATGGATCCGGCAATTCTTGAGACGGAACAAGATTATAAAAATCTATCACCCAAAGAATTGATCAGCCTGATTCAGGAGGCCGGTATTGTAGGTATGGGCGGCGCCACCTTTCCCACCCATGTAAAGCTCTCTCCTCCGGCAGAGGCAGCCATCGACTATGTCATTGTCAACGGCTCTGAGTGCGAGCCCTATCTCACCTCGGATCACCGCGCCATGCTGGAGACGTCCCGGGAGATTCTCATCGGACTTGCCATTATGCTGCAAATCTTCGGCCTGGATGAAGGCTATATCGGGATTGAGGACAACAAGCCGGATGCCATTGCCCGCATGAAGGAAGCTGCAGCCGATTTTCGGGATAAGACCATTCACATTGTTCCCTTAAAAACCAAATATCCTCAGGGAGCGGAAAAACAACTTATCAACGCCGTAACCGGACGAAAAGTAGGCCCTGGACAGCTCCCGTGGCAGGTGGGCTGTATTGTGTCCAATATTGATACCGCAGCCTCGATTATGCGTGCGGTAACGCTGCAATGGCCCTTAATGCGCCGAATCGTAACGCTGGGCGGCGACGCACTGAAAACACCCATGAATTATCGGGTGCGGATCGGCACGCCGTTTTCCTATGTGATTGCACAGTCCGGCGGTGTTACCGAACCGCCGAAAAAGATTCTCATGGGCGGCCCCATGATGGGAACTGCCGTTCCAAGCGAGGAGGTTCCGGTCATAAAAGGCACCTCCGGGATTTTAGTGCTGGGCGAGCGCTCTGCGCACCTGGAACAGGAAAGCGCCTGTGTTCGCTGCTCAAAATGTCTCTATGTCTGTCCCATGAATCTTCAGCCGAATCTGCTGGATAAGATGTCCCGCACCGGCAACTTCGAGGCGCTGGAAAAGCTGCACATCACCGACTGTATTGAATGCGGAAGCTGTGCCTTTATCTGCCCGTCCCGACGTCGGCAGGTACAGCAGATCAGGGTTGCCAAGGCAAGAATGCGTGCCGCACAAGCCAAGGCAAAATAGGGAGGAATTTGACTATGGAAGAAAAATTGATTGTGTCCCACGCTCCTCACATTGCGGGAGGAGATTCCATTTCGCGAATTATGCTACATGTGATTATTGCCCTGCTGCCGGCTCTGCTGGCAGGCTGTCTGGTCTTTGGACTTCGGGCTCTGGCAGTCACTGTGATTTGCGTTCTCTCCTGTGTGGTTTTTGAGGGACTATGGCAAAAAATACTAAAGAAACCCGTCACCGTCTCGGACTTGAGTGCGGTGGTGACCGGAATGCTGCTGGCCTTTAATCTGCCGGCAGGGATTCCGCTTTGGATGCCGGTTGTCGGCTCCTTCTTCGCCATTATTATCGTGAAACAGTTCTTTGGCGGCCTGGGCCATAACTTTATGAACCCGGCACTCGGTGCTCGGGCGTTTTTACTGGCATCTTGGGCTCTTGCCATGACCACCTGGCCGCAACCGCTTCTACATACGGCAGATGCGGTCAGCTCCGCTACACCGCTTGCAGCTTATGCGGAAAATGCGGGAAACCTTCCGCCTTATCTGGATTTGTTTCTCGGCGGCGTAGGCGGATGTATCGGCGAAACCTCAACGCTGGCAATCTTAATCGGCGGCATCTATCTGCTGCTCTGCGGCGTTATTCGGCTTCGGGTTCCGGCGGTCTTTATCGGAACTGTAGCACTTGGAACCTGGATTTTCGGCGGCCACAACGGTCTTTTCACCGGTGACTGGCTCTATCAAATCCTATCCGGCGGCTTGATGCTGGGTGCCTTCTTTATGGCTACTGACTATTCTACCACCCCCTTTACACCGGCAGGCCAGATCCTCTTTGGTCTGGGCTGCGGTATCATTACCGTTTTGATCCGTATCTGGGGCGGTTATCCGGAGGGCGTTTCCTATTCCATTCTGCTGATGAATGCTGCAACTCCGCTGATTGACCGTATCACGGCACCTCGCCGCTATGGCGTGATAAAGACCAAGAAGGAGGCGGCCTGAATATGAAAGAAACCTTAACGCTTACTATAAAATTATTGGTTATCTGTGCCGTTGTAGCGGCGCTTTTGGCCTGGGTCAACGGTGTCACCGCCCCTATGATTGCAGAGAATAAACAAAAAGACTTTGAAGCCGCTATGGCAGAGGTTCTGCCGGATGCAGGCGGTTTTGAGGAAGTGCCGTCCAACGCCTTTTCTCCGTCCGAAACCGGCGTCAAGTTAGACTCCGTCTACCGTGCAAAAAGCGGCGGCTATGTGGTCAGCACGGTCTGCTCCGAAGGCTACGGCGGCGACATCAGCGTCATGGTGGGCATTGATTCGGACAACAAGGTTCGCCAGGCAAAGGTTATGAGCATGAGCGAAACCCCCGGACTTGGCGCCAAATCTACCCAGCCGGAGTTCATCAACCAATACAGTGGTCTTTCAGAGGGAATTTCCGTCATTAAAAATGCCACTCCCTCCGGCAATGAAATTGCAGCCATCTCCGGCGCAACCATTACCTCAAAGGCTGTCACCAAATGCGTCAATACCGCACTGGAAGCGGCGGCCTTTGCAGCAGAAAGCGAGGGAAATGAATCATGAAAAATTCTGCATGGAAAACTTTTCTTAACGGACTGATTACCGAGAACCCCACCTTTGTGCTGCTTCTGGGTATGTGTCCAACCCTGGCAGTTACCACCGGCGTTACCAATGCCATCGGCATGGGTCTTTCCACCACTGCCGTACTGATTTGTTCCAACATCGTAATTTCCCTGCTTCGGAACTTTATCCCCGGGAAGATACGGATTGCATCCTATGTGGTCATTATTGCAGGTTTTGTCACCATTGTCCAGATGCTGATGAATGCCTATGTTCCGGCACTCTCCGGCAGCCTTGGGATTTACATTCCGCTGATTGTGGTAAACTGTATTATTCTCGGTCGGGCGGAAGCCTTCGCTTCTAAAAACAGCGTCCCCCTCGCCGCCCTTGACGGACTGAGCATGGGTCTCGGTTTCACCGCCGCACTGATCCTGATTGCAGCCGTTCGTGAAATCTTAGGTGCAGGAACTTTTGCAGACATTCCCTTGTTTGGCGACAGTTTTCAGCCGGTTTCCATTATGATTCTGCCGCCGGGAGCATTCTTGACCCTGGGAATCCTGCTGGCCGTGATCAACGGCATCACGCATAAGCGCAAACGTGCAAAGGAGGGTGCAAGCCATGATTCGTGATTTATTGATTATCAGTATCGGCGCCATCTTAATTAACAACTTTGTATTGGTGCAGTTTCTTGGCATCTGTCCCTTTCTCGGGGTTTCCAAAAAGGTGGAAACCGCGGCTGGCATGGGTTTTGCCGTCATCTTTGTCATGCTCTGTGCCTCTGCAATTACCTGGGTAGTGCAGAACTATCTGCTGATTCCGTTTCATATTGAATATCTGCAGACCATTGCCTTTATTCTGGTTATCGCAGTTCTGGTACAGCTGGTGGAGATGTTTCTGCAAAAGGCGGTAGCTGCCCTCTATAACTCCCTGGGCGTCTATTTGCCCCTGATTACTACCAACTGTGCGGTACTGGGCGTTGCCATCCAGAATATCAGCAAGTTCGGCGGCACCGAAATGAGCTTTTTAAAATCACTCACCTACGGCACCTCGGCGGCCATTGGTTTTCTGGTGGCCATTGTGCTGTTTGCCGGCATTCGTGAACGTCTGGAAAGCGCGGATGTTCCCGCCTTTTTGAAAGGAATGCCGATTGTTCTGGTGACTGCCGCTCTGCTCTCCATTGCGTTTCTGGGATTTTCCGGACTCAGCTTCGGGGCGTAAACCGGCAAAACTAACTTAGAAAACAGTGAAACAAGGAGGATATCTGACATGAGCCAAATTCTAACACCCATCCTGATTATCGGCGGCATGGGACTTCTCTTTGGCGCGCTTTTGGGCATTGCATCCAGGATTTTTGCAGTCAAGACAGACGAAAGAATCCCCAAAATTCTGGAGGTACTTCCCGGAGCCAACTGCGGCGGCTGCGGCTTTGCCGGCTGCAACGCCTATGCGAATGCGCTCGTCAAGGACGGTGCACAAACCAATCTCTGCCCGGTAGGCGGCTCGGAGGTTGCGACAAAGGTTGCAGAGATTCTGGGCGTAGAAGCAAAGGAACCAGAAAAGATGGCAGCGCGGGTACTCTGCAACGGCAATCTGGAACGCGCAGTGCAAAAATACATTTACGACGGCCCTGCTGACTGTCACAGCGCCGCACGCCTTGGCGGCGGCAGGAAATTATGTCCTAACGGCTGTCTCGGTCTGGGTTCCTGCGTGGAGGTCTGTCCCTTTCACGCCATCTCGGTAGAAACCGGCGTGGCGGTTGTAGATCCGGAAAAATGTGTTGCCTGCGGTCTCTGTGCCGCAGAATGTCCCAAGCAGGTCATTAAAATTTTGCCGGTAAAATCCAAATATACGGTCATATGCAGCTCTCTGGAAAAAGGAAAGGATGCCCGCAAGGCATGTCAAGTGGGCTGTATCGGCTGCGGTCTCTGTGCGAAAAACTGTCCTAAGGAAGCCATTACCGTAAAAAATAATCTGGCTGTGATTGACCCGGAAAAATGCGTAAACTGCGGCATCTGTGTTTCAAAATGCCCGCAGCATGCCATTTGCCATGTGGAGCATCTGGGCAAAAACTTTGTCCTTCCGCCAAAACCGGCTGCAGCGGTAAAACCGCCTGTACAGAAGGTTCCGCAGGCATAAAGTATTTTTTGAATTGACAAAGACCCCATTCGGCGATGTGCCGAATGGGGTCTTCCTATTTCTTCCTTCCCAAAAAAAGCGTTCCTACTGTTTCTCCCTTGATGATTTGATAGAGCAGCTCCGGGCTCTGGCCGTTAGCAAGCACCATATCAATTCCGACCTCTCCTACCAGCTGTGCCGCTTTCAGCTTGGTCTGCATACCGCCGGTTCCTCTTCGGGAGCCAACACCGCCGGCACAGGCGCGAATCTCATCGTTGATTTCGGATACTACCGGAATCAAATGGGTTTGCGGATCCTTCGGATCCCCATTGTAAAAACCGTCAATATCCGAAAAAATCACCAGTAAATCCGCATCCACCAGCCGAGCCACATAAGCAGACAGCGTATCATTATCTCCGAACTCAATCTCATAGGTAGAAATCACATCATTCTCGTTGACAATGGGAATCACCCGATAGCCTATCATAGTTTCAAATGCGTTCTTGGCACTGATATACCTCTCTTCATCATCCAGAACAAACTTGGTCAGCAGCACCTGGCCGGTACTGTAGCCATATTCCTTAAAGAACTTCTCATAAATCGACATCAGACTTGCCTGTCCGATAGCAGCCAGAGCCTGCTTCTCCCTGGTGTCCTCCGGCTTTTGAGAGAGTCCCAGCTTGCCCACACCTACACCGATGGCACCGCTGGAAACCAGGACTACCTCAAGCCCCATATTCATCAGCTCCGAGAGTACCCGTACCAGCTGTTCTAACCGCCTTAAATTGATCTTTCCGGTTTCATGAGTCAGGGTGGAGGTTCCCACCTTGACCACAACACGCTTAACTTCCTTCATATCGTTCAGCCTTTCCCGTATCATTTACAATATTAGCCAGTATAACAAGTTTCTATGAATTTGTCAAGCAGGCCTTGACTTGGCCGCCGGAATATGATTAGATATAGATATCATATCTCACCGCAAGGAGATTTCTATGAAAATCGGAACTATAAATCTGGAAAATAACCTGTTTTTAGCGCCCATGGCCGGGGTGACCGACAAGGCCTTTCGGATGATTGCCAAGCCTTTCGGTCCTGCACTGATGTACACCGAAATGGTCTCCGGCAAGGGGCTGCACTATCACAACAAGCGCACCGAAACACTTCTGGAAGTCACAGAGCAGGAAAAGCCGGTGGCTGCTCAGATTTTCGGTCACGACCCGCAGATTATGGGCGAAATTGCAAATGGAGCTTTGCGCTACGGCGCCGCGATAATTGACATCAACATGGGCTGTCCCGCTCCTAAAATTGTCAACAACCAAGACGGCTGTGCCTTGATGAAAAATCCGACCCTTGCCGGTCAGATTATCCAGGCGGTATGCCGCAGTGTCTCGGTGCCGGTTACGGTAAAGTTTCGTATGGGCTGGGACGATGCCCATATCAATGCGGTGGAGTTTGCCAAAATTGCCGAGGCCAGCGGTGCCGCAGCCGTCACAGTGCACGGACGTACCCGTGAGGCCTTTTACAGCGGCACAGCCAACTGGGACATCATCCGCAATGTCAAAGAATCCGTCAAAATTCCGGTAATCGGAAACGGTGATGTAACCGATGGCGTCTCTGCCAAGGCGCTTTTGGAGCAAACCGGCTGTGACGGCATCATGATCGGCCGCGCCGCACAGGGAAATCCGTGGATTTTTCAAGAGATTCTGCACTATCTCAAAACAGGGGTTTCGCTCCCTGCCCCCACTCTCAGAGAACGTCTGGAAACCGCATTGCAGCACCTGTCCCTTTTGGTGGAGTTTAAGGGCGAACACCGAGGTATTCAGGAGGGCCGCAAGCATATGTCCTGGTATTTGAAGGGGATTCCCGGCTGTGCTCCGGTTCGGGAACGTCTCAACAGAGCCTGCACCTACGAAGAAATGAAAGCAATTTTAGAATCCATCTAGGCAAATACTTCCACCTGAAACAGGAAATAGAAAGACCGCCGTTTTCCGGAGAAACGGCGGTTTTTCGCTTTAGGACAATATAGGGCGGTTTGGGACGAAAAAAGTCTTGACTTTTTACATAGAACCGTGTAAAATGAAAGATGTGCTTCTATATAAAATTATGCTTTACACTTTGATCTGTCTTATACTATGTATTTTATTCTAAAATGTTCTACCGGGGCACTCTTTATGAGTGCTACTTTTGAATTAGGAGGTGTTAGAAATAAACACAATTAGCATCATTGTCATTGTTGCTTTGGCCGTAATTGCCGTTGTTGGTGCATTTGCCGCCTTCAAATATGGATATTCCTACCGTAAAAAGTTTGCGGAACTGAAGATTGGCAGCGCCGAAGAAGAGGCAAAGCGGATTCTTGACGCAGCAATGGAACAATCCGAAAAAGACGCAGACAATATTAAAAAAGAAAAACTTTTAGAGGCAAAAGAGGAAATACATAAATTAAGAAGTGAATTAGACAAAGAAATTAAAGACCGCCGAAATGACCTTCAACGTCAAGAGAGAAGAGTACAGCAAAAAGAAGATACCATTGACAAAAAGACGCAAATGCTGGAGAGCAAGGAAGAACAAATCCAGCGTAAATCCGATGAAATCGAAGAACTCCAGGCAGAGGTAAACCGTGTGAAGGGCCTGCAACTGGCACAGCTGGAGAAAATTGCGTCCTTCAGTGTGGCACAAGCTAAGGAATACCTGCTCAAACAGGTAGAAGATGACGTAGTTCACGAGAAGGCTGTTTTGATTAAAAACATCGAGGCACAGGCCAAGGAGGAAGCCGAAACCAAAGCGCGTCAGATCATTACCGGCGCAATCCAGCGCTGTGCAGTCGATCAGGTAACCGAGACCACCGTTTCGGTGGTGCAGCTGCCTAACGATGAGATGAAAGGACGGATTATCGGCCGAGAAGGTCGAAATATCCGCACCATCGAAACCCTGACCGGGGTTGACCTGATTATTGACGATACCCCGGAGGCCGTTATACTCTCCGGTTTTGATCCGGTTCGCCGCGAGATTGCCCGGCGCTCTCTGGAAAAATTGATTGTGGATGGGCGCATTCATCCCGGCCGTATTGAGGAAATGGTTGAAAAATCCACTAAAGAAGTGGATAATATTATCAAGCAAGAAGGAGAACGGGCCGCATTTGAAACCCACGTTCACGGTCTGCATCCGGAACTGGTTCGGCTACTGGGTCGCCTGAAATACAGAACCAGCTACGGTCAGAATGTTCTGCAGCACTCCATTGAGGTTGCTCACCTGGCCGGGTTGATGGCCGGAGAGCTGGGCGCCGATGTCACATTGGCAAAGCGTGCCGGTCTGTTGCACGATATCGGAAAGGCCATCGATCATGAGGTAGAGGGTTCCCACGTTACCATCGGCGGTGATGTTGCAAAGAAGTATAAAGAAAACGATAAGGTTGTACACGCCATTTTGGCGCATCACGGCGATATTGAGCCAAAGACCATTGAGGCTTGTCTGGTACAGGCGGCCGACGGCATTTCCGCCGCTCGTCCCGGTGCACGCCGTGAAAACCTGGAATCCTACATCAAGCGTCTGGAACAGTTGGAGGAAATTGCAAACTCCTTTAAGGGTGTGGAACGTTCTTATGCCATCCAGGCCGGCCGTGAAGTTCGTATTATGGTGAAATCCGATGCCGTAAACGATGACGAAACCATCTTGATGGCAAAAGAAATGGCAAAACAGATCGAGGACAGTATGGAATACCCCGGTCAGATTAAGGTTAACGTCATTCGTGAACTTCGCGCTGTTGAATACGCAAAATAAGCTCTGCATATGCAAAGCCGGGAATCCACATGATTCCCGGCTTTGATTACGAGGAAATCTTTTTATAAGGAGAACATACTATGGCAATCGGCAAAGTAAAAGAATACTTCAAGCAATACGGCATGGACTGCCGCATACAGGAATTTGATATGTCCAGCGCAACGGTAGAGCTGGCCGCCCAGGCATTACATTGCGCACCCTGCAGGATTGCAAAGACCCTTTCCTTTGCAGTAAACCAAAGTCCGATTTTGATTGTTACAGCCGGCGATGCAAAAATCGATAATCCCAAATACAAAGCACAGTTTGGAACAAAAGCCAAGATGCTTACACCGGAAGAAACCGCAGTGCAGATTGGTCACGAAGTCGGCGGGGTTTGTCCGTTTGCTGTCAATGACGGTGTAACCATTTATTTAGATATATCACTGAAAAGATTCGATACCGTATTTCCTGCCTGCGGAAGCAGTAACAGCGCAATTGAACTGACAATGGAAGAGCTGGAACGTTATTCCTCCTTCTCCTCCTGGATTGATGTGTGTAAGGGATGGAATGAAAACAAATAGTAAAATGAAAGGATGCGGGTAAAACGATTGGAAAAATCGAATTGCCCGCCTTTTTCATTTCAGTATTCCACGTTCATCAGCATCAGCCCCTGCGCCGGCATGGTCTCGCCGGCCAGACTGCGCTCACCGCTCTCCAGCAGCTGCCGCATACTCTCCGGGCTGCGTTTTCCACTCCCCACCTCGCAAAGAGTCCCCACCAAAATCCGCACCATGTGATGCAAAAACCCGCTGCCGCAGACAATGAATCGAACCTCTCCCTCATATTCCTCAATGTCTAATTGATACAGTGTTCTGACCGTGGATTTTTTCATCCTCTTATTGGCACAAAAAGCACAAAAATCATGCCTGCCAAGGAGAAACTTTGCCGCTTTGCGCATAACGTCTGTATCCAGCGGCTCCGGATACTCGGCCATATACCGCCGCTCAAACACCTTCGGAATCTCCCCGGTTTTCAAACGGTATTGATAGGTCTTTCGTTTTACATTCAACCGACTGTGAAACCGCAAAGGCGCCTGGGTAACAGATATTACCCCAATGTCCTCCGGCAGATAGGTATTCAAATAGCGCATGACCTCCTGCGGTTCCGGTTCAGTCGCAAGATAAAAGTTGGCCGTCTGTCCCGCCGCATGGGTCCCTGCATCGGTTCTCCCCGAGCCGATGACCTCCACCGGACGCCCATCCAGTCTGCTCAGTACATTTTCCAGCTTCTCCTGGATGGTGTTGGCGGCATTGCCCTGTCGCTGCCAGCCATGATAACGGGTTCCCTCGTACTGCACAACCATCTTATAATTTCTCATTGGTACGCTCCCTTCAACCCATACAGCGCTCTAACAGATCTGCTGTATATCTTTGATATTCCGCCGGCGTCATGACGTGGAGAAAGTCATATTCCGCCTCCAAATACCGGAGAATCTCCTCGGTATCGTCCGTCGATCCCAGATCGATCACGATCAGCTCCTCCCGGACGTCCTCCCATGCCAGCGACCGCACCATTCCCTCTACCGAGTCCTCACAGTCACGAACCCCGATCACCCGATGGACATAGGCCGGACGGCAGCCGCATCTGGCACGGACGGAAAACAGCCCCTTTGCAATCAGCTGCAAAATTCCATAAATAGCAAAAAACGACAAAATTACGGCAATTGCGACACCCATCATAACACCCCTTTGCATAAAAAGAATCTACTGTTATTTTATGCAAAGAGGCCAATATGGTTCTGGATTAAATTCTGAAATAGTCAAACAAGCATCCAAAATCAATCCCACCGATACAGGTATTTTTATACTGGGCACAAAGTCCCCTGTTTGCCCCTTGGAGCGTATGGGAGGTAACACCGCAGGTATGAGATACATACGTTTCAATACAGGCCGCCAAATGGTCGCAGCCCCGAATCAGCTTTCCGTCTACCGCCATAAACTCATCCCGATTATACTTAAGATTAACCTCATCGGGATCGGTTATGGTCACGGCTTCGTTTAAAATAATTTTGTTCTCAAATTCATCATTGGTATAATAGGCAAGCTCCTGCTGCCATTGCGCAGGAATCAAAGGATACAGCACTCGTTCCATCTGCTCCTGCTCAATTTCCTTAATCAAAGCATCCAGACCCTCGACGGAATTCTTTACAGGCGAAACAATATCCCGGGTCAGCACCTCGGGAATGTCATGAAACAGGCCGCCGAGAAAGTTATTTTTGGCTCGCTGCGGACAAGCGCCGATTTCACAGGAGCAAAAATAGGACAGCACCGCTACAATCAGCATATGTCCGATAACTGAGGTCTCAGGAATCCGCGGCGATCTGGACCAGCGCTGCTGAAATCGCAGCTCACCCAGCAGGTCCGTAAATCCCTGATAATTTTTATTTTGCATAAAAGCCGAAAAACACTCCAGCTTTTCCAAATCCTGCAGCTTACTGTCAATTTCGTGGCGGGTATTTTCAATACCGTAGTAGCTGCGACACATATCATAGATAATCCCAAACTCCCACTTCGTTGCCAGATAATGTGCTCCCTCCAGCACCCGTTTTTCCCGCGCGCTGTACTCCTCTCGGGTAAAATACTCCGTAAACCGCTCTGCAAATCCACCCGGAATCGACTGGATTTCCGGAAGAATCTCCTGAATCGCCCAAGCGTTAAGCTCTCTTCCCTTCTCCTTCATGAGCCGGTGAAAAATCGGCGGCTTAATATCCGTCAGAACCAACCTGTGTAAAAATTCAAAAATGCCGCCCTCAATCAGCCGAATCCAATCAATCTGTAAGTCCAGCTTTCCAAGCACATAGGCACAGATCATTTTATGCGACTGCTTATCAAGCTCAGTAAATCCCCGCGAGGGACGAATGTGATCGTTCCAACGCTCAATGGACGCCGCATCAAAAATAAATTCAATCAATGATTTTCGTATCATGACTTTCCGCTTCCTTTCGCATACACGC
>CATVQN010000005.1 GCA_958346135.1 uncultured Eubacteriales bacterium
ATCATATATAGTAAAAAACCGACAGCCACCAAACACGGCCGTCGGTTTTTTTGATCAATTAGTCAGCTCCGAAAAATCGTTCTTCCAGAGCGGCACAGAGATAGTGATAGACCGGCAGGTGGTACTCCTGCACCTTATAGGTCTCCGTCTCCGGCACCTTTATGGTTATGCCACAGATATTGTCCATAACCGACTCCCGGCTGCCGGTAAGTCCCACTGTTTTCAGTCCCAGCACCTTTGCCGTCCTCAAAGCGGCTACAACATTCTTGGAATTTCCCGAGGTGGAAATTCCAAGAACCACATCCTCCGGCTTTCCATAGGCATAAACCAGCTGGGCATAAATCAGCTCCGGGTCTACATCATTGGCAAAGGCGGTCATGACTCCGGCATGAGCCGCCAGGGAAATGGCCGGAAGTCCCCGCTGCAGCTTTTTTGCAAGATTTGGTCCTTCCTCCGGATATTGTGCCGTCAAATTCCGTACAGTTTCTTCGTCCGCAGGCCGCCTGCTTAAAAATCCCTTCAGCAGCTCTCCCGCAATATGGTCACAGTCTGCACAGCTGCCGCCGTTTCCGCAAAGAAGCAGCTTGCCGCCGCATTCAAATGCCTCTGTCATGGCCTCCAAAGCCTTCGTGATCTCCGCTCTGCAAACCGAAAGCGCCGGATAACGTCTTAATAATTCTTCCAATTAACAATCTCTCCTCTCCGCTGTGGCTGCGGCAACCGCAACCGCACCAAAATCACCGATGGCCTCCCCCAGCTTTGCAGGAACAATCCGGCAGACCTCCCTTGCATAATCCAGTGCCTCCCGGCGGATAACCTCCTCCATTTTGGCTCGCAAAAGCTGTCCGCTGCGTGCAAAAATACTGCCGATGACGATACATTCCGGATTGAGAACATCAATCAGGAACGAAAGTCCCATTCCCAGCTTTTCGCCGCAAATCTCATAGACCCGGAGCGCCTGTTCATCTCCTTGCTCTGCCGCCTCTGCCACGGTCTTTGCCGTAATACTATCCAAATCGGCAAGGCTTTTGCAATAGCCGGTGGTCTTTCCGGTCTGCAGCCGCTCCAGCGCCATGGTCTGCCCCAGTCGGGCAATCCCGCCGCCGCTGCAAAAGCCCTCAAAGGAACCGGCCTTGCCATAGCCGCAGGGGCCGAACGTACTCATCCGCACATGGCCGATTTCTCCTGCCATGTCATTGGTTCCGGTATAGAGCCGACCGTCTAAAATCAGTCCCGCTCCCATGCCGGTGCCAAAAGTCAAAAAGATCATATTCTGGGTACCAACGCCGGCGCCGAACCGCCACTCCGCCAGCGCACAGGCATTGGCGTCATTTTGCAGCCCCACAGGAACTCCAAACCGCTGCTCCAGCTCCTTGGTAATGGGAATTTCGTCCCAGCCGGGCAGGTTGGGGGGCGAGAGAATTACCCCTGCTCGAGAATCCAGCGGTCCGCCGCAGCTGACCCCAATGGCGGTGCCGCAGCCCAGCTCCTCCACTGCCGCGTAAATCCGCTCCAGTGTTTCGCCGACCTCCGTTGTGGGGAACTTAATTTTACGGATGATCCTTTGGCCGTCACTGCTTACTACCGCACACTTGGTACCTCCGATATCAATTCCAGTCAGCATGGTTCTTCTCCTTATTTGGGTACGCTTTCCCAATCCTTCAAAAACCGCTCAATTCCCGCATCGGTCAGGGGATGGTTCACCATCTGACAAATCACCTTATAGGGAATGGTGGCGATATGGGCACCGCTCAGCGCCGCATCCACCGCATCCTGCGGACCGCGAATGCTTGCCGCAATGATTTCGGTATCGATAGCATGAAGTTCAAACATCTCCGCAATGGTTTCGATTAAGGTATTGCCGGAGGATGCGATATCATCGAGCCGTCCCACAAAGGGGCTGACGTAGGTTGCACCCGCTTTTGCTGCCAAAAGTGCCTGCGCCGGACTGAAAATCAGCGTTACATTGGTCTTAATTCCCCTTGCGGTCAGCTGTTTTACCGCTTTTAACCCCTCTTTGGTCATAGGAATTTTAATGACAATGTTTTTATGGATTTTAGAAAGCTCCAGCGCCTCGGCAACCATGCCGTCCGCCTCCAGACTTACCACCTCGGCGGAAATGGGACCGTCTACAATGGAGGTAATCTCCGTTACCACCTCTTTAAAATCTCTGCCCTCTTTGGCAATCAAAGACGGATTGGTGGTCACGCCGCAGATAACACCAAGGGCGTTGGCCTCCCGTATTTCCTCTACATTGGCAGTATCAATAAAAATTTTCATATTTTTGCACACCCTTTCTATAGCTTCATTATACCGCCGTTTCCTGATTATTGAATATAATTATCGGACAATATCTATATAAAAATATATAATATTCTGCCATTTACTTTTTTTATAAAATATGGTAGACTAGAATCTGTATAAACCAAAAACAGGCAAAATGCGAGGTGAAAATCTATGACTGACGAGCAGAGCAATAAGCTGATCCTCATGCTGAGCCGGATTCTCATGCAGCCTATGGAGTTTAACGGACTTCGGTGCGAAATCAGCTATGTAAACCATGCCCGGCATTCCCGGCATTGGGTGATACAGCCCCACTACCATCCCTGGTTTGAATTTAACTATGTCGCCGAAGGCTCGGTCTACACCAGCGTGAAGGGACAGGAGTTTTTGGCAAACGCCGGACAATCCTATCTGATTGCGCCGGAGGTGGTGCACGCCCATCGCCACAACAACACCGGAGATACCGGGCTCTGTATCCGGTTCAGTCTGGAGGCGGAAAAGAACCATGCACAGGCTAGGGAGGTACTGGCTGTTCTCAGCCGGCCAAGACCCTATTCCTTTTCCTCCGGCATCGAACATATTCCCGATGCCGACGGGATTTTCGGCATTCAGGCGGCCTTTTTGACCTGGCTGATGCGGCTTTATGAAACCTGGTCCGAGGGCGACGGTTTTTCGGCCACTTTGACATCCAATACCGTTTCCTCGCAGGTGATGATTTACTTAAAGGAATACTATAAGACAAAGATTCGCATGGAGGATCTGGCCGCTGCATTAAACATCAGCTATCGCAGTCTTGCCCGGCGGTTCAGGACAGAAACCGGAACCACCATCTCCCAGCAGCTGACCCGGCTTCGGCTGGACACCGCCAAAAAGCTGCTGACCGACAGTAATCTGCCCCTTTATGACATTGCGGCGGCGGTAGGCTATGAAAACGAATTCTATTTCTCTAATATTTTTAAGAAAAACGAGGGGATTTCTCCCTCACGGTTCCGCCGAGAACAAAACCGGCTCTTGCCGTAACGTCAAGGAGATTTTCTTAGAAAATGCCAACACCGTTTTTTATGGAAATATTCGTCATAAAATAGGTCTTGACATTGTGATTTTTATGATGTATTCTTGGGGTATAGCATCATGATATTTATCCAATACTTTCACATTATTATAAGGAGATGTTGAAAATGGCAAACAGATTTGTATTAAATGAAACTTCCTATCACGGTGCAGGCGCAATTCAATCCATCCCGGAGGAAATTAAGGCACGGGGCTTTCAAAAGGTCTTTGTTGCTACCGATCCCGATCTTATAAAGTTCGGTGTTTCTCAGAAGGTCACCGATCTTTTGGATACTGCCGGAATCGACTATACCATCTTTTCCAAGATTCAGGCAAACCCCACCATTACCAATGTTAAAGAGGGCGTTGAGGCCTTTAAAAGCTACGGCGCAGACGGCATTATTGCCATTGGCGGCGGCTCTGCCATGGACACGGCAAAGGCTGTGGGAATTATCATAAACAACCCGGATTTTGCCGATGTGAGAAGTCTGGAGGGTGTAGCACCCACCAAGAACCCCGCAGTTCCGATTATTGCGGTTCCTACTACCGCCGGAACGGCTGCTGAGGTTACTATTAACTATGTCATCACCGACGAGGAAAAGAGCCGGAAGATGGTCTGTGTAGACGTACATGATATTCCGGTGGTTGCTGTTGTGGATCCGGATATGATGTCCAGTATGCCCAAGGGTCTGACCGCCGCAACTGGTATGGACGCACTGACTCATGCCATTGAGGGCTATATCACAAAGGGCGCATGGGCGCTTTCCGATATGTTCCACCTAAAGGCGATTGAAATTATCTCCAAAAACCTCCGGGGCGCTGTTGCCAATACCCCTGAGGGCAGAGAGGGTATGGCGCTTGGCCAGTACGTTGCCGGCATGGGCTTTTCCAATGTCGGTCTGGGTATTGTACATTCCATGGCGCATCCTCTGGGTGCTCTGTATAACACCCCCCACGGCGTTGCCAACGCCATCATCCTGCCTACCGTAATGGAATATAACGCTCCGGCAACCGGTGATAAATACCGTGATATTGCCGCCGCTATGGGCGTAGAGGGCACAAAGGATATGACGATTGAAGAAGCCAGAAAGGCTGCCATTGACGCAGTAAAGCAGCTGTCCAAAGATGTTGGTATTCCCGCAGACTTAAAGGAAATTGTAAAGCCGGAGGATATTCCGTTCCTGGCACAGTCCGCCTATGATGACGCCTGCCGTCCGGGTAACCCGAAAGATACCAGCGTAGAGGAAATTTCCGAGCTGTATCGTTCTTTGCTGTAAAAGTTTTTACTTAAAACATAGGAGCAAGCGATTTTCGCTTGCTCCTCTTCTTTTATTCTATTCCTTTCATAGTCAGGCTGATTCGTTTCTTTGCGGCATCACATTCTAACACCTTGACCTTAACAATATCCCCAATGGAGACCACGTCCATGGGATGCTTGACAAACTTGTCTGCCAGCTGGGAAATATGCACCAGTCCGTCCTGATGCACTCCAATATCCACAAAGGCTCCGAAATCCACCACGTTCCGCACCGTTCCGGTTAAAACCATTCCCTCCTTCAAGTCCTCTATGCTCATGACATCACTGCGCAGAATCGGCTGTTCTACCTCTTCTCTGGGATCCCGTCCGGGCTTTTGCAGTTCGGAAATAATGTCCCGAAGCGTGGGTTCGCCCACCCCTGCCGTTTCTGCCAACTGGGAGATACCGGCTTTTTTTGCCTTTTCGTTCAGACCGCCAAGTTGCCGCTCTTTCACATCCTCCAAGGTATAACCCAGGCTTTGCAGCAGCGTTTTCGCCGCCTGATAGCTTTCGGGATGCACCGAGGTATTATCTAAAATATTGGTTCCGTCTTTAATCCGAAGAAAGCCGGCACACTGCTCAAAGGCCTTCGGCCCCAGCTTTGACACCTTCTTTAGCTGATTTCGGTCGTTAAAGGCGCCGTTCTCCTCACGATAGGTCACAATATTCTTAGCCACTGCCGCAGAAATGCCGGAGATATGGCACAGCAGCGGCGCTGAGGCGGTGTTTAAATCGACCCCCACACTGTTTACCGCATCCTCTACCACGCCGCCCAGGGTCTCGTCCAGCCGTTTTTGGTTCATGTCATGCTGATACTGACCCACACCGATGGCCTTTGGCTCAATCTTGACCAGCTCCGCCAAGGGATCCTGCACCCGACGGGCAATAGAGATGGCGCTCCGCCGGGTCACGTCAAAGTCCGGAAACTCCTCGGCGCCAAGCTTGGAGGCGGAATACACCGACGCTCCCGCCTCGTTGGTAATGAGATACCGCACCTTGGTTCCCGGCATGGATCGCAGCAGCTCCGCCGTAAACATCTCGGTCTCTTTGGAGGCGGTACCGTTGCCGATGGAGATTAAATCCACGTCATATTTTTCAATCAATTCCTTGAGATACCGGGCGGCATCCTTCTTCTGTGCCTCTGAGTGGGTCACATAAATCACGCCGGTATCCAGCACCTTACCGGTGCCGTCCACTACGCCCACCTTACAGCCGGTACGATAGCCCGGGTCTAAGCCAATGACCGTTTTACCGTGAATCGGCGGCTGCATCAGCAGATTTTTCAGGTTCACCTGAAAGACCTTCATGGCCTGCTCCTGGGCAGCTTCGGTCAGCTCATTGCGAATCTCCCGTTCAATGGACGGCGCAATCAGTCGGCTATAGGCATCCTCTACCGCTCTCTCCACATATTCTCCGGCCGGCGTGGCTTGTTTTTTCAGTTCCTTTTTCTTGAGATAGGAAAGTGCCATTTCGGTATCAGGCTCAATGTGTACCGTGAGGAATTTCTCCTTCTCTCCTCGGTCAATGGCAAGGGTTCGGTGGGGCGCCAGCTTCTTACAGGGCTCCTGAAAGTCGTAGTACATCCGATAGACGCTGTCCTCGTCGCCTGCGGCCTTGACCGTCATACTTCCGGTCTGGTAGGTAATATCACGGAGCCGCTTTCGATACTCCGCACAATCCGATACCGTCTCCGCAATAATGTCCATGGCTCCCTGCAGCGCCTCTTCTGCCGACGCCACCTCCTTTTCGGGATCCACATAGGCCTGTGCCGCCGTCTCCGGGTCGGTATCCGGACTTTGGGCGCAGAGCAGCTCCGCCAGCGGTGCAAGACCCTTAGCCTTTGCCACTGTTGCACGGGTCTTTCGCTTGGGACGGTAGGGGCGGTAAAGATCCTCAATTTCGGTCAGCTTCCGGCAGGCGTCAATGGCAGCCGCCAGCTCATCGGTGAGCTTTCCCTGTTCGTCAATCATTCGCTTGACGTCCTCCTTGCGCTCCGCAAGTCCCCGAAGATAGGCAAGCCGCTCTCCGAAGGTACGCAGTACCTCATCGTCCAGCTCACCGGTGGCCTCCTTTCGGTACCGGGCAATAAAGGGAATGGTGTTTCCCTCGTCCATAAGGGCAATCACGTTATCCACCTGCCACTGTTTCAGTTCCAGTTCTTCTGCCAGCTGTTTTGCAATCTCCATCTTCTTCTCTCCTTCTAAGACATCATACTAAAGAAATCAATCTGGCTGCTCTCCGGAATCCCGTCCAGCACGCCGTTCTCGCTTAAGGTTTCTATCACCGCTTTGTTCACGCCGGAACGGTTCCGAAGATCATCCCGGGACAAAAACGGCCCGTCTTTTGCCGCCTCCATCAGCGCATCCGCCGCGGCATCGCCCACGCCTGCAAAGGCGTTCAGCGGCGGCAAAATGGCGTCTCCCACCTTCTGAAACTTCCGGGCATGGGAACGGTACAAATCCACCGGCAGAAAACGAATCCCCCGCTCGTACATCTCCAGACAGATTTCCAAAATGGTATACAGGGATTTTTCATTGGCGGTCATCCCTGCCGATTTCATATTCAGCTTTCGCATTTCGTCACGCACCTTGTCCACCCCGTGGGTCATCAGCGCCGCATCAAACAGATCCGCACGAACCGTAAAATAGGCGATATAAAATTCCACCGGATAGTGAATCTTAAACCAGGCAATCCGAAATGCCATCATCACATAGGCCGCCGCATGGGCTTTAGGGAACATATATTTAATTTTTTTACAGGAATCCAAATACCAGTCCGGAATGGACGACTGTGCTTTGATGGCCTCCTCATATTCCGACGGCATTCCCTCCTTGGCGGCTCTGCCCTTACGGACAAACTCCATAATCTTAAAAGCCGTTCCCGGCTCTAATCCGTGCTGAATCAAAAAGACCATAATATCATCCCGAAGTCCGATGACCTCGGACAGGGTAGCCTTTTTAGCCTTAATCAGCTCCTGGGCGTTGTTCAACCAAACATCGGTGCCGTGGGACAAGCCGGATATAATCAAGAGCTCTACAAAGGTGGAGGGCTTGGTCTCCACCAGCATTCCCCGGACAAAGGAGGTGCCGAACTCCGGAACCCCGAAGGTTCCCACCTCACTGCCGATCTGATCCGGCTTCACGCCTAAGGCCTCGGTGCCTGAAAACAAACTCATAGTTTCCTTATCATCCAGCGGAATCTCCATGGCATTGACGCCGGTCAAGTCCTCCAGCATACGAATCGTCGATGGATCATCGTGACCTAAAATATCCAGCTTCAACAGGTTATCATGAATGGAGTGGAAATCAAAATGGGTGGTGATGATATCCGAATCCTTCTTATCCGCCGGATGCTGAATGGGACAAAAATCATGAATATCCATGGTCTTGGGACAGACAATGATGCCGCCCGGATGCTGACCGGTGGTACGCTTGACATCAATCATCCCTTTAGATACCCGTATCAGCTCTGCCTCCGGAGCCTCAATTCCTTTGGTTTCATAGTATTTTTTGGCAAATCCATAGGCGGTCTTATCCGCAATGGTGCCGATGGTTCCGGCCTTAAACACATATTCTTCGCCGAACAGCTCACCTACATATTTATGGGCGGTGGCCTGGTATTCTCCGGAGAAGTTCAGGTCGATATCCGGAACCTTATCGCCTTTAAATCCCAAAAAGGTCTCAAAGGGGATGGTCAGACCGTCCTTTTTCATTCGAGTTCCGCATACCGGGCAGTCCTTATCCGGCATATCGGGGCCTACGGCGTACTCGCCGTGTTCAAACCATTCGCTGTGCTTGCAGTCAGGGTTAGGACAGATATAGTGAGGACACAGTGCGTTGACCTCGGTAATATCCGCCAAAAACGCCGCAAAGGAGGAACCCACGCTGCCCCGGGAGCCTACCAGATACCCGGCCTCGTTGGATTTTTTCACCAGCTTATGGGCAATCATATACATCACCGAATACCCGTATTTTACAATACAGTCTAGCTCCTTATCCATTCTGGCCTGGACAATCGGAGGAAGCACCTCACCGTAGATTCGGTGTGCCTTCTTATGGCACATATCCACCAAATCCTGTTCACAGTTTTCGATGGACGGCGGATAGGAGCCGTCCTTGACCGGCTGAATTTTATCACACATATCCGCAATCCGGTTGGTATTGGTAACCACGACCTCTCTTGCCTTTTCCTCACCCAAATACGAAAACTCCTCCAGCATCTCCTCGGTAGTCCGAAAATACAAGGGCGGCTGCTGGTCCGCATCCTCAAACCCCTGGGCGCCCATGAGAACCCGGCGGTAAACCTCGTCCTTAGGATCCATAAAATGCACGTCACAGGTGGCAACTGCCGGCATTCCCAAACGGTCGGCCAAGCCTACGATTTTTCGGTTGATATTTCGCAGTGCTTCATCATCCGGCACAGTGCCGTTTCTGACCATAAACTGATCGTTGCCGATGGGCTGAATCTCCAGATAATCATAAAACGAGGCAATATTCTCCAGCTCTGCATCGGATTTTTTACTTAAAACTGCCCGATACAGCTCTCCCGCCTCACAGGCAGAGCCAATGAGCAGCCCCTTTCGATATTTCTCGATCACGCTTCGGGGCATCAGCGGCTTTCGGTAAAAATAATTCAGGTTGGACTTGGAAATCAATTGGTAGAGATTTTTCAGTCCTTCATAGTTTCTGGCAAGTAGGATAATATGATAGCGGGGGTTTTTAATCAGTCCCGGCTTGGTGTCAATATTGACCGCTTCCACATCTCCGTGCTGGTTCTTTATTTCGTCTAAAAACTTTATAAAGATTTCTGCTGTAGCAGAGGCATCATCCACCGCCCGGTGATGGTTCTCCAAAGAAACTCCCATCCGCTTTGCCACGGTATCTAAGGTATGCTTGCCCTCCTTGGGGTAAAGCTCACGGGAGAGCCGGAGCGTATCCGCAATTTGGTTATGGAATGTGAGTCCCAGTCTTCCGGCCTTCTGGCGAATAAACCCGGTATCAAAGCCGGCGTTGTGCGCCACAACGGTGGCATCACCGCAAAACTCCAAAAACTTTGGAAGAACCTCGCTGATATCCGGCTGATCCGCTACCATCTCATCAGAAATTCCGGTCAGTTGGGTAATGTTGGGTGGAATCGGCTTTTCCGGGTTAATCAGCTGTGAGAAAACCTCGGTCTTTTCGCCGTTTACCAGCTTAACCGCACCGATTTCGGTAATTTCTTCTTTTTCGGGACTCAGGCCTGTGGTTTCAATGTCAAAAACCACATAGGTTCCCTGTTTTCCCTGGGCTGCCAGAGTGCTGACCGCAGAATCGGTATCGTTGATGAGATACCCCTCTATCCCGTAGAGCACCTTAAACTCCTGACCGCTCTTTACCACGCCCGATGCCGCCTTATGAGCCTCGGGAAAGGCCTGTGCTACCCCGTGGTCGGTAATGGCAATGGCTTTATGCCCCCATTTTGCCGCACGCTCAATCAAATCTGTGGCAGAGGTCACAGCATCCATCGCACTCATCTTGGTATGTAAATGCAGCTCGACCCTCTTTTCTTCGGCATAATCCTCTCTTTGAGGAAGGGGTTCTAACAATTCCGCCGCCGTTACCTTCAGCGTCGGCTTATGGGAGTAGTCGTCCGTCTCAAAGTTACCCCGAACTCGAAGCCGCTTTCCCGCAGAGATGGCCGACTTTGCCTTAGCGAGACGTTCATCACGACCAAAGATACTGCAAAAGCACGCCCAATTTTGATCCGCAAGGTTAAACTCAATCACCGTGTTGCCGGTGGCACGTCCCCCTCTTTTCAGCTCCCGAACCTCCGCAGTCAATACCTCTCCCTCTACGGCGCAATTGGACATTCCCTCGGTCATATCTAAAATGGGCATACAATCCTCCGGCGCGATATACTTGCCAAAGAGCAATCCCGGCTCTGCCTTTGCACCGGTCTTAGCCGCAGGCGCAGATGCCGTATTTTTCACAGCTGCCGCCTTCTCAGAAAGCTCCTGCTGCTGCTTTTCCCGTTCCTTTAAATAATCTTCCACATTCAGCGCTTCATACTCCAGATATAATGTGACAGGCTTACCTATTTCCTCTCTTGTAGTTTCCAAAATATAATCCTGAAAATGCCGCTGTTCTAAAAGCTCTTTGCCGCCCCGGATGCCGTGCACCGTCAAAACCTCGCCCGAAAATTCCGGACGGGCAGAACCCAGACAAATCCGACAGGCCGGATTTTCATACAGAAAACCACTGAGCAGACCCTCAAAATAGGCGGTGTTAAGGGAAAGATCCGGATATTTTACTCGAATATCCAGACGCTTCATATGATAAACGCTTACCACCGCATCCCGATACTGCAAAAGCTCCGTCCGATCCAGCAGTACGGGGGAGGTCAGCTCCAGCTCAATCCGGTTTTCGTCCACATAAAGACGGCAATCTGTCATGACCGTCTGTTCCAGGCTGAGGGCAAAATCCTCCATTACCATAACCTTATCGAATAATTCTAAAATTCCAGTCATTGTTTTGTCATCCTCTTAATCTCCTCCAAAAGAACAGGTACAATCTGATCCTCCGGCAATTTTCTGATGATTTCACCCTTGCGAAACAAAACCGCACAGCCATCACCACCGGCAATTCCGATATCTGCATCGGAAGCCTCGCCGGGGCCGTTTACTACACAGCCCATCACCGCTACCTTGAGCTTTGCCGGAATATGTGCCACTGCGCAGCTAATTTCCTTGGCGATGGGAATTAAATCAATTTTGGTTCTGCCGCAGGTGGGACAAGACACCACCTGAACCCGATCCCGGCCAAGGTCTAAGGACTGTAAAATTCGATGGGCGGTTTCCACCTCCCGTACCGGGTCGTCGGTGAGAGAAACACGAATGGTCTCTCCGATACCGTCGGCCAGCAAAGCGCCGATACCCACTGCGGATTTTACCACGCCGTCGTCAAAAGTTCCCGCTTCGGTCACACCCAGGTGCAGAGGATAATCAAAGGTTTCACAAGCCAGGCGGTAGGCCGCAATGGTCTCCCTGACACCGGAGGATTTCATGGAAATCACAATATCGTCAAAATCATAGCGCTCTAAGATTTCTACATGGCGTTTTGCACTTTCCACCATGGCACGTGCAAGACTGCCGCCGCATTTTTCTAAGAGTCCTTTTTCCAAGGAGCCGCCGTTGACCCCAATCCGAATGGGGATCTTTTTCGCCTTTGCAGCCTTTGCAACGGCCGCCGCACGGTCCTCGCCGCCGATGTTGCCGGGGTTAATTCTGATTTTATGGACACCCCGCTCAATACACATCAGCGCCAGCTTATAATCAAAGTGGATATCCGCAACCAGCGGTACCTCTGTCCGATTGATAATTTCTTCCATGGCAACGGCCGATTCCTCATCCGGAACCGCCAGACGGACAATATCACAGCCTGCCTCGGTCAGACGCTTGATTTGAGCCACCGCCGCCTCCACGTCCTTTGTTGGGACATTCAGCATGGACTGGACGGCAATGGGTCTGCCTTTTCCAAGGATAATTTGATCTCCGATTCTGACCTCTTTCATGGGATTCCCTCACTTTTTTTCTTAGTGTCGTAACTATTATTATAGCTTTTAAAATGGTAGCTGTCAATCGTTTCAGCAGGGAAAAACCGTGCCAAAATTCGCAATTTTTTCAGTCCTTCATATACTGCAATGAGGAGGTGAAATTTTATGGCAACCAAAATTTTTGTGGATGCGGGTCACGGCGGTCCCGATCCGGGCGCTGTCGGCAACGGCGTTGTGGAACAGGCGGTCAACCTAAATGTGGCAAACGAGCTGGCACGGCTTCTTAGAGAAGGAGGCTATGAGGTGATGCAGTACCGCACCACAGCAACCGAAAACGTGCTTTCCAACAAAAACGCTGATCTAAACAACCGGGCCGCCATGGCGAATAACTGGGGGGCGGATTATTTTGTCAGCATTCACACCAACAGCTCTCCCAATCCCGCCGCCAACGGCTTTGAGGCCTATGTATACCGGCTCGGCTCCGTTTCAGAGGCCTTTGCACAGTCGATTGTGGATTCCTTTGTACAAGAACTGGGATCCAAGGACAACGGTGTACACCAGGCAAACTTTGCCGTACTCCGAAGAACCCGGATGCCCGCCACTCTTTTGGAGCTGGGGTATCTGACCAATCCCACCGAGGCTCTGAATTTAAACAGTCCGGCCTGGCAGAAGGCAGCTGCAAAAGCCATCTATGACGGAATTTATAACTTTGTAAAGCCAGCATGACGTCGTCGCAGTTCGCCTTTTTGCTCGGTTTGTTTCCAAACCATCGCT
>CATVQN010000006.1 GCA_958346135.1 uncultured Eubacteriales bacterium
GACTTTTTTCGTTCTGCAAGTCTGTTTTCATTTTAATTTGAAACGTATAAAAAAGCAATAGACCTTTGATATATTTGTATTGTTATCATAACCAAGAGAAGAAAAGTATATGAAGTTAAGAAGTGTATATTGAGTTTTCTGTACATAAATGGCATATTTTAAGAAAGAACTTGTAAAATTGCCCTTTATGCAGAGGCTGGGTGGAAGGGAAAAGCGAAATGCAAATGAAAAAAATACCATGGAATATACGGCGCAAATGGATATTGGGACTTTATGTCTTTTTGGTAGTTCTCATTATTGTGTCGGTAATCATTTATGATTTCAGCAACCGGAAGATCAGCGCAGAAGACAGTATTGAAATATCTCAGCGGTCAGTCATTTCTCAGATGGCGCAGAATATTGATCTGCGGCTGGCGCATATTGACAAGACGCTCTCTGCCACTGCCGAGCAGCCGGAGGTGCTGTCCTATTTTCAGGGAGAAACTTCGGATGCTGCGGTGGTGGAGCGGGTGAAGTCGGCGATTAAGGGACTAAAAGAGAGCGAGTCCAGCGTGGAGTCGGTCTATTTCTGTTCGCTCAGGTCCGGTACCGTTATTTCTGAGCGCGGCATCTATCCTATGGACGGTTTTTATGATACGGAGTGGATGAATTCAGCGGATCAACTGCTCAGCCGGCGGGAAATCTGGACCACACCTCGAGAGGTTCGGGAGGTGGATACACCGGGAGAACGAAAAAGGGTGGTATCGCTTCTGCGTACCTACCCCCTGATTACCACACCGGAAAAGCTGGATGGGTATGTTGTAATCAATCTCAATGGGGATTTGCTGAATCAAATTGTCGTGAGCACGCTCAAAGGAACGGAATCCAGCTTTTTGATTCTGAATCGGCAGAATGAGGTGTTGTTTAAAAGCCAGAATTACTTCAGCTATGCGGAGCAGGATGTGATTTCGGCAATCGAGAGCAGAGGCGAGGGTGCGACTTTTGTAGACAATGGCGGTCAGGAAATGATGATACAGTCCATGGAGGCCAGCATGGCGGACTGGACCATTGTTTCGGTGGCGCCTTATACTGATTTGACCGGACGGGTTGATATGTACCGAACCTATAATATTTTTATTGGACTGGCTGTCAGCCTGTTCATGATTCTCGCCATTTTGTTTTCAAACAAGTGGATGTATGCGCCCATTGAACGGTTTTTACAGCTTATCATGAAAAATTCAGAAAATCGGGAAAACGCAAAGCCCTATGATTTTGATGAGCTGGGAAATATGTTCCTCTATATGCTGGAACAGCAAAAGGACATGAAAAAGCAGATTAACAGCAGCATTCCCTATATTAAATATCGAATCATAACCCAGATATTGACTAAACAGCTTACGGATTACAGCCAGCTTGTTCCCCAGCTGGGAATGATCAAATGTCAGCTCTATCCGTCCAACTATATTGTTTTGCTGACGGATCTGGATAATAAGGATATTCTTGATGTGACTGTATCTGAGGAGGAAAGCGATGTCTATCTTGCTTCCTTATATAATAAAGCGGAGGAATTGAGCAGTCAGGAATGCCAGGGCTTCTGTGCACAGCTTCCTGATCAAATGTGTCTGACTCTGCTGAGCTTTGAGGAGGACAATTACCAGAGCAATTCTCTCAAGGCGATTAACATTGCGGAAAGCCTTGGAAGTTTCATGGATAAGTATTATGGCATTACTGTGACTACGGCTATCGGTGATTACTATACCAGTTTTGCGAAAATTGCGGATTCTTACCAGGATGCGCTACGCCTGATTAAGTATAAACCCATTATGGGAAATAACAGCATTATTACAACGGATGATGTTCAAGTAAAATCTGAGGTCAATATGCAGAGGGTCAATACGGAGGTGGAAAAGCTTTTACGTGCTTTTGAATCCATGAACAAGCGGCAGACCTTTACACTTTTGGACAGCGCCTTTCAGGCTATGAAAGAAGAACGTTTTCCTTCCGATGCAATGATTGGAGTTGGAATGCAGATTGTCCGCTCCTGTATGATGGTCTACAGCGGACAGGAACTGGAGTTGAACGACGGCGCGTACCAAAGCATCTATCTCTCTCTGAACCAGCTGGACACTGCTGAGGAGATGGAGGAATTCATATCTCATCTTTTGAATGAGATGCTGGAAGAGATGCTCGATCGCAGCCGGGACAAGAGCTCGGACGAGCTGATTGCCAAGATTGTTGACTACGTGGATCGCTCTTATGCAGAATATAATATGTCCCTGAATCTTTTGTCCGATAAATTTGGTCTGAGCATCCCGTATCTGAGTAAGATTTTTAAAGCCTATACGCACAAGACCTTTACGGATTATCTGATTGAAATCCGGATAAAAAAAGCTGCGGAGTTTTTGGTTACTACCAATAAAAAGGTAGGGGAGATTTCGGAAATGGTGGGGTATCCTAACCCATCCAGTTTTATTCGTATCTTTAAAAAATACTATTTCATGACGCCGATTGACTATCGCAACCGACATAAGGCGGCACAGGCTGAGTGAAGTGTATCATACTTTATCCGCCGTCATGATCCGGACATTGTAAATACTTTTAAAAAACGGTTCTCCAAAATTTGGAGGACCGTTTTTTTGGCGGCCAGAGCAAAAGGAAAGTGAAAATATACTTTTCTTAACCTGATATACACTTGTTCTTCTGCATAACATATCGCAACAACCTGAATAATGGGGCATTGCCTTTTTGAAAGGCGGCGTATACAATTAAAATATAAAGCTATGTAAGAAAAGGAGAAGATCATTTTATGGATTGGAACGCCCAGGAGTTAAAGGAAAAGTGGAAAAAAGACTATACATACGACCGGGAGCTCTGTGAGACGTCTCTGGCGTACTGTGTAGAAAGAATTAAAAAAATATGCAGGTGCTGGCCTATGCCTGCCCTTCTGAAACTGCGCCCGGAGGAAAATACAACGTCATTGATAACATTACATGGACCACGGGGTTCTGGCCGGGTATGCTTTGGGCTGCCTATGGTGTCGCGAAGGACAAGACCTTCTTGTATGGTGGAAAGCTGCAGACTAAGCTGTTTCAGAAGCGTTTGGAGGATGACCATGTTCTGCAGCATCACGATATCGGTTTTCTGTATACTCTGTCCACGGTGGCAGATTATGTCATGACCGGCAGCGAGGAGGCGCGGCAGCTGGGAATCCGCGCGGCACACCGGCTGATGAAGATGTACCGACCGGGACCCGGTATCATTCAGCGTGGCGGTAATCTGGAAGATCTTACCGACAGATTTACTGGGGTGTTTATTGTGGACTGTATGCTGAATATTCCACTTTTGTTCTGGACGTCAGAGCAGACAGGAGACCGGAGCTTTTATGATGCGGCCTACCGCCATGCGAAGAATACGATCCATACCCTCATCCGCCCGTACGGCGCCGTTGTTCACAGCGGAGTTGCGGATGTGGTTCGGGGTACCATGGTAGCCGACTCTTCGCTGTCTCAGGGCAAGGGCGGAGATGATGCGGCTTGGGGTCGGGGCCAGGCCTGGGCGGTGTACGGATTGCCGCTGGCCTATAGTTATACCAAGGATCCTGAATTTCTGGAGGCGGCTAAGGTGGTAACCAATTATTTTCTGAACCGCCTGCCCTCTGACAATATTGCTAACTGGGATCTTTATTATGCGCAGGACGATGTACAGCGGGATACCTCGGCGGCTTCCATTGCGGTCTGCGGCCTGCTGGAAATGTCGGATATTCTGCCCATTACTGACCCATATAAGGAGATTTACCGGAATGCAGCACTGCGGATTTTAGATTCCCTGTCCAGGAACTACCGCACCCAGGCTGATCAGAATACCATGGGCCTTCTGGAGGCTGGGGTATATCAGATGTCCGGCAAGGGTGTAAATGAGCCCACCATCTGGGGCGACTATTTTTATATGGAGGCGCTTTGGAGGCTGCATGGCAGTTTCCGGAGATTCTGGTAAAAGCACCGGAACTGCCTTAGGGCAGAGTACAAAGGAGTAAAAGCAATGGCAAAACGAATAATCTGTTTGCTGACAGCGGTTTTTTTGCTATCCTCTTTCATTCTTCCGGTTTTTGCGTCAGGGGATACAGAATACGAGGCTTTGACCCAGCGTTGGCTGACCCGCTTGACCGGCGGGAATATCAGCCAATCAGGCGTGGTATACAATCGGTATATTCGACCCAAGGTGGACTCCATTTCCAAGCAGGGAAAGAAATGGGCGGACAGCCTGAACGATGTGCCGGAAGAAAATCGGGATTACCTGTGGTCAGGCTATGTCATGGGCGATACCAATAACGAATATACCAGGCATGCCAGAAATATGTCCCAGAGTATGCAGGGAATTGAGGCGATGGCGTTGGTCTACCGGGTAAAGAGTACGGAATTGTACGGAAACCGAGAAGTCAGGGATAAAATTATCAGTGCGCTTACGTTTATGTACCGTTATAAATATAACGAAAATACGCCGCGAACCAATCGTCAGCTCAAACCGGCCAATCCCAACGAAAATTGGTATGAATGGGAGATCAGAGCGCCCGAGGCACTGGTGAACATCATGATTCTTATGAAGGATGAACTGGATGCCGAATTGATGTCCGGTTTGATGAAGGGAATTCTGAAGCAGGTGCCTTCCATTGGTGCATCGGCGACCGGTGCCAACCGCCTGGATATGTGCCTGACATATATCGTAGCAGGTGTTGCTCTGGAAGATGGAGCGCGGATCCAGGAAGGAATCGATGCGTTGGACGCAGAGCTGTCTTACCATACGGCGGATGACGGGTTTTATGAGGATGGTTCTTTTATACAGCATCATAACTATCCCTATAACGGAGCGTATGGTTCGTCTGGGTTGTCCAGTATTGCGGATATTCTCTATCTTTTAGAGGGCAGCAGCTTTATGACCCAAAATCCGGAGTTGGAGCATGTATACCGCTGGGTCTATGATTCCTTTGATCCTTGGTTGTACGAGGGTCGGTTCATGGATTCCGTACGGGGCCGGAGTATCTCTCGAGAGACGGATACAGGCTATGGCTTTTTAGAGCCGCTTGTAATTCTGAGCCAGACTGCACCAGCGGAGGAGCGAGCCTATTATAGTACTATGATAAAGCGTATGGCCACCAACAGGAAGAATGTGGATCCCTACAATGGTATATCAATTTTGGGAATCGTCTGCCTGTACGAGATATTAAATGACAGCGGCGTGACGTCACAGCCCGATCGCAGCTTGTACAAAAATTTTGGGGCCATAGATCGAAGCGTAATGCACCGGCCGGGTTTTGCCTTTAATGTGAGCATGTATTCGGATCGGATTCGAAACTTTGAAAGTATCAATGGTGAAAATTTAAAGGGGTGGTTTACCGCCTCTGGCGCAACCTATCTTTACAATGACGACCTGAATCAGTATCTGGAGGATTACTGGGCAACAGTAGATAAACAGCGGATTTCAGGAACCACTGTTTTGAAAAACAGCAGTGAAGAAAACGCCGCCTTTGGCGATGCATTTGCGGGCGGCGTGGAAATGGATGGACTCTATGGGGTCAATGCCATGCAGTATCGGGCGCCTAAAACAAAGGACGGTGCGGAAGGCGGACTGGAGGCGAAGAAGGCATGGTTTGTGCTGGATGACAGCATTGTCTGTCTGGGGGCAGACATCAATGCCTCGATAGAAGATGCAGAGGCAGAAACCATTGTTGATAATCGTAAAGTTGATGACCTTGACAACCGATTAACAGTGGATGGTGTTCCGATGAGCGATGCGCAAACGAAAGAATTTCAAAATCCAACCTGGGCGCATTTGCAAGGCAATGAACCGGACACGGTACAGACCCATTCCACGGATATTGGTTATTATTTTCCGAAAGGCGGTACGCTGACAGCAAAGCTTGAGACGCGTACAGATACTTGGCGGAGCATTACAAACAACGGAAAGACCGATGTGCGGACAAAGAGCTATACATCACTGGCGTTTTCCCATGGTGTCAAACCGTCGGAGGAAAAATATGCGTATGCCATTCTGCCGTGCAAAACGGAGGCAGAGATGGCGGCGTTTGCTCAAAAGCCGGGATTTACAATCCTATCAAACACTGGGGCACTTCAGGCGGTGAGAAAGGACGATAGCGGTATGGTTGGCGCAGTTATCTGGGAGTCCGGGCAGGAGATTGAGGGGATTACCGGTCACCAGCCTGCTTTGTTGATGCAGAAGGAGGAGGACGGTATTCTCAGCCTGTCCGTCAGCAATCCGACCCAGACGGACAGCGTACTGCGTTTTACGCTGAATCGTGAGATGTCAGGGATTCTTTCGGCTGATCCGGGGGTAACCGTGATTTTGGAAGCGGGGACAACTCAAATCATAGTGGACACCACCGGGGCGCTGGGACGGACATTTCATGTCAGCCTGAGTCAAAAGGCGATCTCCGCAGCGCCGGCGCCGCCGGCATCGCTCAGTGCGGTTTCGCTCTCACCTACCGGTGTGTGCATACAGTGGAAGGCAGAACCGTCCGGACAGTATTTTTTGATTTATTCTATAAATCGTGAGAACGGCTATCTCCCTGTCCCGGAGTTTGACGGAAGTGAGACAACATATCTGCACCGGGGACTGGAACCGGGACAAACCTATTACTATAAGGTGGCGGTCGCCAATCTAAATGGTGTATCAGCCTACTCGGAGCCTGTAGCTGTGACGCTTCCTGACGCAGAGAAGGCGGTGCCGGTAACCGACATTTATGATGATTTTGAAAGCTATATGGCGGGGCCTTTGATTTATCAAAATAACTGGCAGGTCAAACTGGGAACTGCGCCGGGAAACCGCGCCGAGGTGGTGGAGAACACAGATGGCGAAAAAAGGCTGTATCTCGAATCGGCCATAAAAAAGGAAACCGCAGAGGCCAAGGCGGAGGTTGGAAAACAGCTGGTGCCGCTGACAGAGGTGGTAATGGTGGAAGGAGATTTCCAAATACCGGATACCGGATGGAAAAATCTGGTCCTACTCTACGGTGAAAATACGGTAGCGGTACAGATTTATTCTAATAATGGAAGTCTTTGGACTTACAGCGGACCAATTTGGAGCGATAAAGGCGAATTTAGGGAACTTAAACTATCCCCGGATCAGTCTTATCATGTGAAGGTAGTTTTAGATGTGAAAAGTAACATTTTTTCGGTATTTGTTGACGGAAAACTTTTGGAATTTCCAAAGGGGACGGAGACGCTGACTGAGATTCCGACCCGGAATAAGGTGAAGCAGGTGGACAAGTATTTGTGCAATATGGACAGCACAGTCGGAAAGCTATATGTGGATAATCTGACTGTCACAGGCAATGCTCTGAAAATTACGGATGCGGATGATAGAATTGTAACCGGTCCTCTAAGCTCCGGCAATACATATACAGTTCATATGCACTATCAGAACCGGCAGAATGTTCCCCAAAAGATACAAGGGCTTCTGTCCTGCCAGGGTATCGTCGGTGCTTCCTATACGCTGGATGTGGGCGAAAAGACCGTGCAGGCGGGAGAAGGTGCTTGGCTGGAACGTGCATTCACAGTTCCGCAGACTTTTCCGGGTGGAGTGCGGAAAATGACTGCATATTTTTGGGAGAATTTGGATGCCATGCGCCCTTTGGCGCCTGCAATGGAGATGGTCTTAGCTAAAGAAAAAACGTGATTCGTATGCCGGCGGCCAAAGGAGCGGATATATGCCGAAAAATGTGCATTTCTTATCCAAATTGACATTTGTTAACCTGATTAAACGCCGATAATATGGTTATATTAAAACCCTGACCGATCAAAAAGTTGTAAGCGGAAGTGGTGACGGATATTTCTATCCGGAGAACAGCATTACTCGTGAGGAATTTTTGAAGATGATTCTGGCTGCTGCCAATATCGAGGGTTCCAGTGAGCCGGTGGCTTTCCGGGATGTTGATGCAAATGCATGGTATGCCCCTTATGTTTCCACCGCATACCGGTTGGGAATTGTCAAGGGTATGGATGAGACCAGATTTGGAATCGGCGAGAAAATTCAGAGACAGGATATGGCCGTGATGGCGGATCGTATGCTGAAGCTGATGGAGGTTGAGGTAGAAGGTGCTGCACTGGGTTACAATGACAAGGCGGAAATTGCCGATTACGCAGTAGCGTCAGTGGAGAACCTGGCGGCGCTTCAGATTATGAACGGGGATGAAAATCAGAATTTCCTGCCCCGGATCAGTGCGACTCGCGCAGAATCTGCAAAGATCGTTTGCGTTATGTCGGAATTGGCTAAATAAGCGGAATAATCAGAGGAGGAAAAGAATATGTACAGCAATTTTAGGAAAAAGAGCATAGCCATGGTGCTGGCAGCGTGCTATCTGGTGATCCTGTTGTCAACCTGTTTTGTCACGGTGTCTGCTGCAGGCGTGCTTTCCGAAAAGATGATTCTTGATCTGAAAGCCTTTGATATCTTGCAGGGAGACGAGACCGGCGCACTGAACCTGGATCAGGAACTGACCCGGGCGGAGATGAGCAAGGTTGTGGCAGTGGTGATGCAAATTGATGATGTCAAATACCCGGAGGATTACGGCGTGATCTATCAGGACGTACCCTCCAGTCACTGGGCGTTTTCCTATATCACTATGTTGAGCGGACTGGGTCTGCTCAACGGCAATCCGGATGGATGTTTCTATCCGGATGCCACTGTCACCGGTGCGGAGGCAATGAAGATTCTGGTTCATATGATGGGCTACGGTGTTGAAGCAATTGAAAACGGCGGTTATCCCAATGGATATATCAGCACTGCGGCAAAGCGCGGTATCTCCAGCGGTGCCGATGTTGACCCGAGCGCAGCCCTTAAGCGGGAACAGGCCATGCGGATGATCTATAACTGTTTGGATGCCGATCGGCTTGTGGCTGTCTATGGCGGCGACGGTATTGTGGCTGAAACATCATCTAAGACCTATCGTGACCTGCTTATGGGAAGTGAGGACGATGGATTGGCGGAGATTGAAGGCGTTGTTACAGCAAATCATGAATCCTATCTGCTGGATCCGGTCTATGATATAGAGCAGTCCCAGGTCGAGATCGATGGCGTGATCTATGAGAAGGGCAACACCAATGCGGACGAATATCTGGGGATGAAGGTGCGAGCGTTCGTCCAGCTGGTCGGTAACTCTAAACGGGGCATAATCAAGGCCGTTGAGTCTGTAGAGGACAACAGCGTGATTGATATTGCTGTGGAGGATATTGCCGGGATTACAAACGACACGATCTCTTACCTGCCGGAAGACAGCAAGAAAACCTTGAGTAAGAAGCTGGCAGATGACATTCTGGTGCTCTATAACGGCAGACCTCTGGAGGGCAACAATCTGGCTGAGCTGGATCTGGAGTCGATTCCGGACGGAAGTCTGAAACTGATCAGCCACCAGAGCAGTTCTGTGATCAATGTGGCCTTTGTCAGTGTTTATGAGGACTTTGTGGTGGAATCCGTGAATGTGGAGGACGAACGACTGATTCTGGCCGATGAAAAGCGATTTGACAATTCCAAAATCATTTTCTTTGACGAAAGTGATTCAGACAAAATGCGGATTCTCAAAAACGCCAGGGGCGAGAATATTACCCTGGAGGATGTGAAAGCCGGTGATGTGCTGTCTGTTTATGGCAGCCGGGATGGCGCTCTGGGAATATTCTACGTCAGCGGTGAAAGCGTGAATGGTACCGTTTCTGAAATTAGAACAGACGAGCGGGAAATTCGAATCGGCGAGGAGGTCTATTCCTATCGGAACGGACTGGATGTGGAAAACATTCTTGGCAGAGAAGTTGCGGCAAAGCTGAACTATCTGGGTCAGATCTCCGTTCTGGACAATGATACGGTTGCCGGCAGTCTTTATGGCGCAATCGTCAATATGAAAGTGGAAGAAACCTTTGGTCAGAACCTAATGGCGCAGATTGTGCTTCCGGGCAAGATTATTGATGATGAGGAAGAAGAGGGAGATGATCCTTCTGAGCAGGCAGTTCCGCTGATTGAAGCACAAAACAGTGCGGTGGAAACCTTTACCTTTAGTTCAAAGGTCGTGTTTGACGGTGTTCCCTATAACAATGGCCGGGATTTGATGAAGACCATCAACGACGCAATGGGGGCAAAGCCATATCTTGCAATGTCTTATCGGCTCGATTCCAATGGAATGATCCGCAGAATGGACTCTCTTGAAGAGCACACGATTCTGCAGAATACAAAAAAGTACAATGCTTATTCAAAGACCTTTGCCGGTTCCGGCGGCGCTTTTGGTCTTGATGACAAGACGATGGCGCTCTGTATTCCGAGCAATACAATCTCATCGACTGATGACTATCTTGCAAGGATTAAGATGAACCACAGCCAGAACTATACTGTAAGTGCTTATCAATACAACGAGGATACTCATGCTCCCGATGTTGTTGTCTTCCAGGCGAATATGCACTTTGATACATCCGGCCAGGCAGAAGACGGAAAGAAAATTGGGTTGATTCAAGAGGTCATTTCTTTTGTGGATGAGAAAGGAAATATGCGCAAAGAAGTTGTCATGGCGATTCCGGACGAGATTGGCAGCTATGTCATCTCGGAAAACACAGCGAGCACGGCGAACTTTGATTCGCTCAAGGCCGGGGATCTGATCCTTTATTCTCTGGATTCTAAGGATCAACTGGATGGATTCAACAGACTGGAATCGTGTGAGCCAATTCCGGGGGATTACAACACGATACGATATAATTTCCAGGTATACTCCGGCACGGCCGTTGACGCGGAATATAAACTCGTATCAAATGACCTAAATAACTGGGTTGATACGATTACGCTTACCGGAGCAGGCCTGAACCGGACAACCTTTGAGGTTCAGCGGGATAATCTGCCTCCGATTTATGTCTGGAATACACGCAAGAACAGCGTTTCAATCGGAACAACGGATGACTTTTTAGCGAAACAGGAGCACGCCATTGTGGTGAAGGATACGACAGGGAGTATGTTGGTTAGAGCGGTAGTAATTATCATTTAGATCAGCTATGAATGAGAGGTACCTTGCGGCCAAAGGACCATACGCTGCGGGAGCAAGCCATGGTCATGGTATACAGAATGCTGAAAACAGAATCCGATGCGGAGGCTGAGCAAGCATAAGGGTCGGAAAAATGAAGTTACACCCCAATTTCGGGACATTGGCACAATTATTTTTAGTCTGTCTCCCCCAACAGTGCCGGTGTCAGAGGAGCTCCGGAATATTTTTCCGGAGCTTCTTTTGAGTATGACGGGCATATCAATGCTCTGTGGTGAAAGTCCACCGAGGCGTAGTTACCGACGAACTCTAAAGCGACTTGCAAGTTTCACATCGTGAGGTGTGGGAGAGAAGAAGCAATAGCGAAATCGTAGCCTGACGAACAGAAACCTGATACTAAGGCGTATTAAGCGGATAAGTTGGCTCAAAGCAATGAAGTCCAAAAGGTAATCGTAACCTTAATGCGTAAATCAGGCAGGTAGACGAGGAAAGAGTATTGGTTTATCCCGTGAGGTCTCATAGGCAGAGAAATCTGTAGTAACAACGAACTGTGAGAAGTCAGCAGAGGTCATAGTACCGAAAAAAATTTTTTTTCGGGAAGGACTGAACAATTCAAAGCGTCAAATTTGAAATGTATGTTTCAAGCAGTAGCCTGACAAGATGCGAAACCGAAGCGTATTTGAGGGGAAACATCATAACATACGGCAATTTGTTTGAAAGCGGAAAGGAGAAGAGACGGAATATGTCAGAAATGCTTGATAAGATACTTAGTGACGACAATATCAAAACTGCGTATAAAAGAGCATATGCCAACAAAGGTGCAGGCGGTGTAGACGGAGTCACAATCAATGAGCTTGAAGAATATATGCAAGAGCATTGGAAAAGTATCAAAGAACAAATCCGAGAGAGAAAGTACAAACCGCAACCGGTATTAAGGGTAGAAATACCTAAACAAAACGGAGGAGTACGAAAACTCGGTATCCCCACGGTAATTGACAGAGTAATCGAACAGGCGATAACACAAGTATTAACCCCCATATTTGAACCTGAGTTTAGCGAAAACAGTTATGGTTTCCGACCAAACAGAAGATGTGAGCAAGCAATAATTAAATTGCTTGAATACTTCAATGACGGATATATATGGATAGTTGATATTGACCTTGAGAAATTCTTTGACAATGTACCGCAAGACAAGTTGATGAGTTATGTCGGTAGAGTAATACACGACGGAGATACGGAAAGTTTAATCAGAAAATATCTTAAAGCGGGTGTTATGAATAAGGGCAAATACGAATCAACAGATGTAGGCACACCACAAGGGGGAAATTTATCACCACTACTCAGTAACATAATGTTAAATGAGCTTGACAAAGAGCTTAAAAGCAGAGAACAACGATTTGCACGATATGCAGATGATGTAGTAATTGTGTTAAAAAGTATTATGCGGGATTGAACGAAAATGTAAAAGCTGTGAAACAAAAGAAATGGCAAAATGCCGTCAATCTATGTAAAATGCAGGCTGATAATATATTCAACAATTTTCAGCACGGGGAAACAAAATTATGGTTTGCAAAAGGACATGATTTGCCACAGCAGATCTATGTACCTACGAAGCTTTCTCATCAGGATGCAAACGGGGCTTATGATGCGCAGAGAATTGTGACCGGATTCATAAAAGTGAAGGCGCATGGCAGCGGAAAAATAAAATTGATCTATGCCGAGTCATATGCGTTTCAAGAAAACGGTGCGGTTGTAAAACGAAATCGTACCGACATCCATGGGATTATTGTCGGCGATTATGATACATTAGAGGTAGAGGGCAACACTTGCTATGAAACGTTTTGGTTCAGAACCTTTCGTTTCATAAAGATA
>CATVQN010000007.1 GCA_958346135.1 uncultured Eubacteriales bacterium
GATGATGCTCAGATAATAGGCAAGAGACTTGTCCGAAGTCACATCCTGAATCAGGCTTCCGCCGCCGCTGAGCAGCAGCCGGGTTCTGCGCATATTCCAAAGAATCCGGGGAAAATTAAACCGGTGAATTGCGTCAATGCCATAAAACTCCTTGGTTTCTGCCGGAGCATTGGACAGCGCCAGAATTTTAATGTCCGGACGCCGGGCACACAGACTGTCTACAATGGATTTTAAAATGGAGTCATCCCCACTGTTATGAAAGCCATAATAACCGGAAATCATCACATCGATGCTGCCCCCCGGCCTTCGGATGGGGTTGGCTACAAGATAGGCTTCAATATCGTCAAACTCCTGCACCATCACCTCGTTGATTTTGCTGTTCTTGATGATAGAAATGTACATCTTTAGGGCATCGTCCACCATAGTATCAATCGAATAGTGCTTTTTGACAGTCTCTCGGGAAAAGGCGCCAAGTGCCGCACGGCGCTCCGGCGGCGCCTGTAGCACTGTGAGAATATCCTGTTTGAGCCGCTCGGTTTCAGTGGGGGCACAGCCCCGGCAGCAGAAATTGGTGTCGATGGCGGTTTGCAGCTTGTCCCGGTCAAAAATGCCGATATAGCCCTCGTTGCCGGCAATAATGGCAGGCTTTTCACAGGCCATGGCCTCCAGCGCAGCACGACTCACTCCCACAAACAGCTGGCCGCTGGCCACAAAGCGGTTGATGTCGGTACGGCTTCCGGCGGTAATAATCAGCCGGCGTCCCGCCTCTACATTGACCGCCTCAGCCTCCGCCTGTATCGCCTCCAGGTCATTGCCGCCGCCCACAATGACAATCTCCAGGTCAGGGATCTCCTTCCATAAGTCCAAAGTCGCCTCAATCAGCTTATGCGCCGCCAGACTCCGATCGATATCCATTCGGCTGACATACACAATCCGGGTGCGGTCGGGCGACAGGCCAAATTCCCCTGCAACTGCAGAATAGTCGGTATCCTTGGAGAACTTCTCCGTATCAATTCCGTTAATGGTAACCCGAATGTGTTCCGGATCAATTCCGTAATTTTTCACTAAATAGTCCTTAATATCGTCACTGACCGCAAGGGAGCGGTCACCCCATCTGGTCAGCAGATTATAGGGGAACCGCGTGGAAAATACCCAGTGTGCCGTTGTGACAAACCGAAAGTGATAGCGCTTGTGCAAAAGGGCACACAAAAATGCCGGAATCCGGGCATGGGCGTGGACGACATCAATCCGGTTTTCCAGAATAATTTGTTTCAGCAAGGCATAGGCCTTGCACATATAAAAGGGATTCTTACTGTGAAACGGAACCTGAATATGACGAATTCCCGCCTCCTTGAGCTCTGCTTCATAGGCACCTCCGTTGGAGGCCACAATGACCTCTACACCCCGGTGCGCAAGCGCCTTGGAAAGCTCCACAATATGTGTTTCCGCACCGCCGATATCAAGCTGCATGGTTGTCATTAACACCCGCATATACATTCTCCTTTGCCCGGAACATTTCCGATTTCGCCGCTTTCAATACTGTGATTGCTACTATTGTATAACAGTTGCGGGGTGGTGTCAAATCTTTTTTCCCAAAAACCGGCTTTGAAACAAAATTGAAAGGTTTTGAAAGGTTTTCTCGGATTTTTTCTGAAACAGGTTGACGTTTTGCCGGATTCGGTATATAATATGTAGATAGACCAGAATCGATCGTACCGAAGTTATGTTGTTCCCGATGGCAACCGGGGCAGAATGTGATATTTGGACGTATCATAAGGAGGAATTATTATATGAGTAGAGTTTACAATTTTTCGGCCGGCCCGTCCATGCTTCCGCTGGAGGTCTTAGAGCGGGCGCAGGAGGAGATGCTGGACTGCAACGGCAGCGGCCAGTCCGTGATGGAGATGAGCCACCGCTCCAAGGAGTATCAGGCCATCATCGATCATGCAGAGGCACTGCTGCGGGAAATTATGAACATTCCGGATCAGTATAAGGTGCTGTTCCTGCAGGGCGGCGCATCCACACAGTTCGCCATGGTGCCGTTAAATCTCGGCAACAAGAACAAAATTGCGGACTATGTGATCACCGGCCAGTGGGCAAAAAAGGCCTTTGCAGAAGGCAAGCGTTATCTGGAAGCCCACGATATTGCCTCCAGTGCGGATAAGACCTTCTCCTATCTGCCCAAGGTAGACCGCTCCATGCTGACTCCCGGTGCTGACTTTGTACATATCACCTATAATAACACCATCTACGGCACCCACTATAACACCATGCCCGACTTTGGCGATACCACAGTAGTGGCCGATATGTCCTCCTGTATTCTGTCTGAGGAAATTGACATCAGCAAGTTTGGCCTGATCTATGCCGGCGCACAGAAAAACATGGGTCCCGCCGGTGTGACAGTTGTCATTGTCCGCGAGGATCTTCTGGGCAACGCCATGGAGCTGACGCCCACCATGCTCAATTATGAAACCCACGCCAGCAACGGTTCCATGTTCAACACCCCACCCACCTACGCCATCTACATTTGCGGTCTGGTTTACGAGTGGATCAAGAACATGGGCGGTATCAAGGTGATGCACGAAACCAATGTGAAAAAGGCAAAGCTGCTCTACGACTTTTTGGATCAGTCCAAGATGTTCCGTGGTACCGTCGTACCGGAGGATCGTTCCTTAATGAATGTTCCCTTTGTCACCGACTCCGAGGAGCTCAACGCCAAGTTCATCGCCGAGGCCAAGGCCAAGGGCTTTGTGAACCTGAAGGGTCACAGAACCGTAGGCGGTATGCGTGCCAGCATCTACAATGCAATGCCGATAGAGGGCGTAGAGGCTCTGGTTGCGTTCATGAAAGATTTTGAAACCAATAACTAATCTTGAATAAGGAAGGTTCTGAGAATATGTATCAAATCCAGACACTCAATAAGATTTCTAAAAAAGGCCTTGCACGGCTGGGCGACAACTACACCTGCGCCGATGAGGTTGCCAATCCCGACGGCATCATCCTGCGCAGCTTTAAAATGCATGATATGGAGCTGCCGGCAAGTCTTCGGGCGGTCGCCCGCGCCGGTGCCGGCGTCAACAATATCCCCATCGACAAATGTACCGAGCAGGGCATCGTAGTATTCAACACCCCCGGCGCCAACGCCAATGCGGTAAAGGAATTGGTGCTGGCAGCACTGCTGCTATCCTCCCGGAAGATTGTACAGGGCATTGAATGGACCAAAACCCTGATCGGAGAAGGGGACGCTATCTCCTCTCTGGTAGAAAAAGGGAAATCTAACTTTGTGGGTCCTGAAATTGAGGGCAAAACCCTGGGCGTTGTAGGTCTCGGCGCCATCGGTGTACGGGTTGCAAACGCCGCCCATCACCTGGGAATGGACGTCATCGGCTTTGACCCCTATCTATCGGTAGACGCCGCATGGCATCTGACCCGGTTTGCCCACAAGGCCAACGATCTCCAGACTTTGCTTGAAAAATCGGATTATATCACCATTCACGTTCCGGCAACGCCCCAAACCAAGGGAATGTTCAACTCGGAAGCCTTTGCGTCTATGAAGTCAGGGGCACGGCTGCTGAACTTCTCCCGGGATACCCTGGTGGACGAGGGCGATGTTTTGACTGCGTTAGACAGCGGAAAGCTGGCCTGCTATATCACCGATTTTGCCAGTGAGGCGCTCCTAAAGCATGAAAACGTCATCTGTATGCCCCACCTTGGCGCATCCACCCCGGAGAGTGAGGAAAACTGTGCAGTGATGGCGGCTGATGAAATTAAGGATTTCTTGGAAAACGGCAACATTACCAACAGCGTGAATTTCCCGGCCTGCGACATGGGCAAGGCGGTAGGCACCAGAATTACCGTACTTCATAAGAATGTTCCCAATATGCTCAAGCAGTTTACCGACGCTCTGGCTACAAAAGGTGTCAATATTGAGAATATGCTCAACAAGAGCAAGGGCGATAACGCCTATACCATGATCGATATTGCCGGCGGCTGTGAAGCGGCTGTCCTGGCAGAGATGGAGGCCATTGACGGCGTCATTAAGATTACGGTACTGTAAGGAATCAAAACGGCAGGAAACCGGATGGTTGCGCATATAAGGCGAGAGCCTGTATGTGAGGAAAGTCCGGGCTCCATAGGACAGGGTGCAAGCTAACGGCTTGTGGAGGCGACTCTAAGGAAAGTGCAACAGAAAAATACCGCCTGCCTTCTGCAGGTAAGGGTGGAAAGGCGAGGTAAGAGCTCACCCGCCCGTATGGTGACATACGGGCGCTGTAAACCCCACTCGGAGCAACGCCTGAATGGGAGGCTAAGCCGGTCCGGCATCTCCCGAAAAGGCGGCTTGAGGCGCATGGTGACATGCGTCCCAGATAGATGACCATCCACGACAGAACCCGGCTTACAGGTTTGCTGCCAACCTATCATAACATACTCTGACCCCCGTCCTCTTTGGGTGCGGGGGTCATTTTCTACCCTATTCAACCTTATTTCGGGCATTCGCCTTTACAAGCGTCAAAATACCGTCCTGCGCGGGTTATAGGAATGTCCGTGACAGATGGCAATGGCTAAGGCATCTGCCGTATCGTCCGGCTTTGGCACCTTATCCAGATTCAAAAGCAGCTTGACCATTTGCTGTACCTGCTGCTTATCCGCCCTCCCGTAGCCGGCGACCGCCTGCTTAACCTGCAGTGGGGTATACTCAAAAATCCGGACATCCTTTTGCAGCGCCGCAAGCAGCAGTACCCCTCTGGCCTGGGCTACATTGATGGCCGTCTTTTGGTTGTTATTGAAAAAAAGCTCTTCAATCGCCATGAAATCCGGATGATAACGCTCGATAATCTCGGTTAAATCCTCATAGATAGAGAGAAACCGAGAAAACATCTCCATGGAAGCGTCTGTGGTAATTGCGCCGTAATCCAACACCTTAAAATGGTTGTTTTTATACTCCAGAACCCCATAGCCCACAATGGCAAAGCCGGGGTCAATTCCCAAAATAATCATCTTTTTCTCCTAAACTTTGGTTAGATTTTTTTACATTATCTCTTGAAAAATAAAATGCAGTATTATATAATGTGTCTATGATAAGATAAGCATATCACAGTTTGGAGGAATTTACAATGGCAAAAGAAAAAGTTGTACTGGCGTATTCCGGCGGTCTGGATACTTCCATCATCATTTCCTGGCTGATTGAAAACTACGGCTATGAAGTAATCGCAGTCTGCGGCGACGTAGGTCAAGGCAAGGAAACCGACGGTCTGGAGGAGCGTGCGCTGGCCACCGGCGCTTCCAAGGTATACATTGAAGATCTGCGTGACGAATATGTAGAGGACTTTATCTTCCCCACCTTAAAGGCAGGGGCAGTCTACGAAGGCAAGTATCTGCTGGGTACCTCTCACGCACGGCCGATTATTGCCCGCCGTCTGGTGGAGATTGCAGAAAAGGAGGGCGCTGTTGCCATCTGTCACGGCGCAACCGGAAAGGGAAATGATCAGGTGCGGTTTGAGCTGACCATTAAGGCGCTGGCTCCTTATCTAAAAATTATTGCTCCCTGGAGAATTTGGGATATTAAATCCCGGGAAGACGCCGTTGACTACGCAGAAGCACACGGCATCCAGATTCCGGTGACCAAAAAAGACCTGTATTCCAGAGATCGGAACATCTGGCATATCAGCCACGAAGGTATGGATTTGGAGGATCCGGCCAATGAACCACAGCTGGACAGCCTGCTGAAGCTGAGTGTTTCGCCGGAAAAGGCACCCGACACCCCCACCTATGTCACCATTGGCTTTGAAAAGGGCGTTCCGGTATCCATTGACGGCGAAAAGCTGGCTCCCCGGCCTCTGGTAGAGAAGCTCAACGCCCTGGGCGGCGCAAACGGCATTGGAATTGCCGACATCGTAGAGGATCGTCTGGTTGGTATGAAATCCAGAGGCGTTTACGAAACACCGGGCGGCACCATTTTATATGCCGCATTGCAGGAGCTGGAATACCTCTGCTTAGATCGCGATACCCAGGCCTTTAAGCGCCAGGCCGCTATAAAATTCAGCGAGCTGGTCTATGACGGAAAATGGTATACTCCCCTGCGGGAGGCTCTCTCTGCCATGGTGGATTCTATGGAGGAGACCGTCACCGGCGAGGTACGGTTAAAGCTCTATAAGGGCAATGTCTCTCCTGCCGGCGCCAAATCCCCGTATTCCCTGTACAACGAGGATATTGCCAGCTTCGGCGACAGCCACGAGCTTTATAGTCATAAGGACTCTGAGGGCTTCATTAACCTGTTTGGCCTTCCTCTGAAAGTTCGGGCTATGATGAAGAAAAAGAACGAACAGGAAAACTAGTTGAGTATGAGTGCCTCGGATTCCTTCCGGGGCATTTCATTTTCCTCTTGTCACCGGAATAAAAACATGCTACAATAAGAATAACGAAATTTATCAACGACCACAAAGGAGACGAGAATATGGCAAAACTCTGGGGCGGCCGTTTTTCTAAGGCCACAGATGGATTAGTAGACGATTTTAATTCCTCTATCCGCTTTGACGCGCGGATGTATGCGCAGGATATTGCGGGCAGTCAGGCACACGCTGAAATGCTCGGCCGACAGGGGATTATTCCCAAGGCAGATGCTGACTTGATTGTAAAAACGCTGGGCGAAATTAAAGAAGATATTGAAAAGGGTCACGTGGAGTTTCTCATTGATGCCGAGGATATCCATATGAATATCGAAACCATCTTAATTTCCCGCATCGGAGACGTGGGAAAAAAGCTCCATACCGGCCGCAGCCGAAACGATCAGGTTGCTCTGGATATACGAATGTACCTTCGAGAAGAGATCGATGAAATTTCCGCTATGATTAAAGACTTGCGCCTGGTGATTTTGGATTTGGCAAAGAAAAACCTTGATACCATTATGCCGGGATATACCCACCTGCAAAAAGCCCAGCCTATCACGCTGGCACATCATGTCATGGCCTATTACGAGATGTTCCTGCGGGATGGCCAACGGCTGGCTGATTGCAGAAAACGGCTGAATATCATGCCGCTTGGCAGCGGTGCCTTGGCAGGCACCACCTATCCTCTGGATCGGGAATTTGTCGCAAAGAAGCTGGGGTTTGACGACATTACCCAAAACAGTCTGGACGGCGTATCCGATCGGGACTTTGTCTGCGAGCTGGCCTTTGATCTCTCCGCCGTCATGATGCACCTGAGCCGCTTTTCAGAGGAACTGGTGCTTTGGAGCTCTCATGAGTTTAGCTTTATCGAGCTGGATGATGCCTACAGCACCGGCTCCAGCATTATGCCCCAGAAGAAAAATCCCGATGTGGCAGAGCTTGCCAGAGGAAAGACAGGTCGGGTTTACGGCTCTCTGATGGGACTGCTTACCATGATGAAAGGACTGCCTCTGGCCTATAACAAGGATACGCAGGAGGACAAGGAACAAATTTTTGATGCGGTGGACACGGTAAAAATGTGTTTGCCGGTGTTTGGAAAAATGCTGGCAACCATGCGGGTGCGCAGGGACAAAATGCTGCAGGGTGCAAAGGGCGGCTTTACCAATGCTACCGATGTGGCGGATTATCTGGTTCGGAAAGGACTTCCCTTCCGAGACGCCCACGGTGTGGTAGGTCGGATGGTGGCCTACTGTATTGAAAAAGATACCGTTATTGAAGCACTTTCCATGGAGGAAATGAAGTCCTTCTCCGAGCTGATCACCGAGGATATCTATGACGCCATCTCTTTAGAAACCTGCGTCAATCAACGAAAACTAACGGGCGGTCCGGCTATGGAAACCATGCGAACAATTATCGAAAACTACAGCCATATTGAACAGGAAAATACCGGGGTGTAAAACGCCCCTTCGCTATTTTCCGTTTTCTGCAAACAAAAAGCCCGCAATCCATGAAAGGATGCGGGTTTTGTCATGGCGTGCCGCAGAGGATTCGAACCCCCGGCCTTCTGATCCGTAGTCAGACGCTCTATCCAGCTGAGCTAGCGGCACATACTAAACCGAACTTGTTTATTATAGCATCATCTTCTAAAAAAAGCAAGTCCTTTTTTCAAAAAATCCAAAAAAACTTCAAAACCGGAAACGTAGACTAAAAAAATTTATGGGAAATTCATGGTACGTTCACCAAATATTCATAAACCTATGGTATGTTAAATCTGTAAAATTAAGAAATAAGCGGACAAAAACGGGAATATACTTTAGATATGATGAAAGGAGGATGACAATGGACGAAAATCAAAATCTGACCGCAAGCCTGGATACTGCCATGGAAACCGGTAATGTTACCATGGTACTTTCTCTCCTCTCCGGCAGTCCGGAAGAAGAGTTAGAGGCAAAGCTCCAAACAGGGAGATCTCCCTGGCAGCTGGCTGAGGAGCTAAATGTTTTAGATGCGTTTCGGGAACTGGTTTTTGCACGGATGCTGAATCAGCTGGATTTTATTGTACATACAGGACAAATATCCCAACAACAGGCGGATGAATTGATTGCACATTTTGAAATGTCAGTTCCCGCCGAAAAACGATAGACAGATTGCAAACCGGGAGGGAAAGAGAGATGCAGCAAAACAAAGTAAACTATCAAAAGCGGCTGGATGCTTTGCTGTCGCAGCTGCAAACCGAGAAACGGGTTCCAAATTTAATGCTGCACAGCTGCTGCGCACCATGCAGCAGTTATGTTCTGGAATATCTCAGCCAATATTTCTCAATTACGGTTTTTTATTATAATCCTAACATTACGCCGCGGACAGAATACGAACACCGAAAAGCAGAACAGCTTAGGCTGATTCGGGAAGGAGACTGGAATTACCCGGTTACGGCTTTAGACTGCGACTGGGAACCCCAAGCCTTTTCGGAAATCGCCAAGGGTCTGGAGCAGGAGCCGGAGGGCGGCAGGCGTTGCTTACGCTGCTTTGATTTGCGTCTGCGCAAGACCGCAGAAGCGGCAAAAAACGGCGGTTATGACTATTTTACCACCACGCTGAGCATCAGCCCTTTAAAGGACGCCCAAAAACTCAATGAGATCGGCGAGGCGCTGGCGGAGGAATACGGAATTTCCTACCTGCCTTCGGACTTTAAGAAAAAAGAGGGCTACAAGCGTTCCGTAGAGCTCTCGCAAAAATATCATCTGTATCGTCAGGATTACTGCGGATGTATTTTTTCTAAGCAGGAACGGGAAGCACAAAAAAACGGAGAATAAAGCCGGAACCCGGACGCATATCCGGGTTCCTGTTTTGTTTCATGCGGTCAAAGACAACAACAGCATGGCGGCAGCCGCACAGTCATCACAGGCACCGGATAACCGCCCAAGTAAAATTTCCTGCTTTGGCAGCCGTGCCCGCATTGCAGCAGCCGCATCGGGATTTTTTTGACAGCTTTGCAGGGTACCATATAGAGCACCGTCTCCAAACCTACGTAAATATTCTTCGGCATCCTGCAAAATCGGACGCAGCGCCGGTTCATCCGGAAACGCAGCACGCAGCGCCAAATCTGCAATCAGAGTTTCTTCCGCCCGTTTTTTCGGATCTGCGCCAAGTCTGCAGACTGCACCGTCAGCCCGGATACTGCGCAGCAGCTGCTCCCGACAGTATGTAATCATTCTCATTCGCTGTTTTTCTGTCCATTTCGTTTCTCCCTCGCCGAAAACAGACGGACGCCGGAGCATTTCTTCAAAACCGTTTGCAGAAACCACGCCAAACTGTACCGGGATGCCAACCGTGGTTCCCTGCTCTCCCGGCAAAGCCAAAATCGTCTCCCCGCTTAAAATTCCGTATTTCGTACCAAGCTCCTCAAGCTGCTGCTTAATTGCTCGTATGGAGGCGGCGCCGGCTCTGTCCAAGAGCTGTCTGAGCTGATGAATCTTAGCTATGCCATAGAATTGCTCTGCCAGCGGCAGCTGCGGAAAAACCTCCAGCGTTTCTATTTTGCACTGCTCAACAGGGTCGCCGTCATAGCACAGAGTAAAGCGCTGCGGTATCTTGCCGCTAAAGGAAATCGCCACATCCCGATAGCCGTCACCTGCAAAGCTCGTCCCCAATAGAGGAATGACTTCCTCTGCCGCACACTCCTCGGAAATCACCTGCTCCAAATCCTCTCGGTACAAGAAGTGATCCAATCCAAATTTCAGTTCTTTTTCCAAAGAATCCGAAGGATAAAAATGACAGTGCTCTCCTAAGTGATGCCGACGCCACTGCTGCGCAAGCGGCATCTCGCTCCCGTCTCCGATGGTGAAAAGATGGATAGGACAAACTGTTTTCAGCGTCTCCCACACAGTTTCATTCCGAAACGGCGCTCCGCCGGAAACCAAAATACAAAGTGTATTCGGCGTCTGCCGGGAACAGCTGCTGTGAAGGAGCTTTCCCAAGTCTCCACCTGTCGCCGAAAGCGCATGTAGCTGCTCCCATAAAACATCCTCATCTGCGGTAAGTGTCACAACATCCTCCGCACCCGCCAGAATCTGAACCGGCATCTCCTTTGGGAGCATACAATAAATCCGAAAGAGCAATTCCTTCACCGCACCGCATTTTTCTCCGCCGAAAAGTCCGTTCAAATCCAACAGCAGCTGGACATCGGATTTTTTATGGCGCCGGTAGACTGCTTGGTTTTGCGTATAAAACCGATAAAATCCCAGTCCCCGGCCAATGGACTTTTGAATAAATCCGCAGGCGTTAGCTTGCAGAACCTCAAATTCCAATACGATATCTTCACCGGCAGCAGCGGTAAAGTACAGCATATCCCGCTCTGTCCGAAATCCCGAAGGCAGCTTGGCAGGCGCCAGATTTTGCAGAGAAAGGGAGCCATCTACTGTACAATCATTTGCCCGAAGGGAACGAAGCTGCGGCAGATGAAAGCCAAAGGGCAAATTTAGCCGCAATCGGCCGCAACGAGGCTGCAGCCGAAGAAGAAAAGAGACCAATATAGTACAGTCGGCATGGGGCTCCAAACAATCCCATGCAAAGCAATAGATTCCGGGTTCCGGCTGGGTCAGCCGATAGCCACAATCGGTCAGTTCCGAATCCGATGTCCCTCGAATCTCGGCCCGGAGCAGTACCTTGGATTTTGTCAGCAGCTGCAGTCCGGTAATTTCCGCATTATCCGGCACCGGAAAAAGGTAACGGGGCGAAAGCGGCCAAGAACCCGGATTAAAAAATTCATAACGCACGGAAAGCTGTGCGTGCGTAGGGCGCAGTTCTCCGGTGACTTCAATTTCCTTTAACAAGTTCATCCTATGCTCCTTATTTGGACGGCAGGATTTCAATCCAGTAACCGTCCGGATCTGCAATGAAGTAAATTCCCATATCCGGATTTTCAAAACAGATACAACCCATCTCCTGATGGAGCGTATGCGCGGCATCAAAGTCATCCGTCGTGAGCGCCAGATGAAATTCATTATCCCCCAGATTGTAGCCATCCTTCTCCCAATCCCGAAGCCAGGTCAGCTCCAGCGCATGATTGGTACTGCCGTCCCCCAAATATACAATAACAAAGCTCCCGTCCTTTGGCGTAATACGCCGTGTCTCCTTTAAATGCAATGCCTTCTGATAAAATTCCAGTGAAGCATTTAAATCTTTTACATTAAAATTATTGTGCGCAAAGGTAAATTGCATAATAGTTCCTCCGTATCTTATCCTTTTATCTCATATTATTATAAGCCTTTTTCCTAAAATATGCAAGGCGTTCTTTATCACACGTCAGCTGTCCCGATCGGATTTGTCATAGATTCCCTTTCGCAGCTTGGAAACAGCCTTCTTTTCGATTCTGGAAACATAAGAGCGAGATATATGGAGCCGCTTCGCAATCTCCCTCTGGGGAACACAACGGCCGTCAATTAAGCCGTAACGCAGAATAATGACCTCCTGTTCCCGGGGTTCCAGCTCCGTCTGAATATTGCGATATAGCTGTCTGATTTCCAGATTGGTATTGATTTCATCAAAGATATCCGCCTCATTATTGTGGATTACGTCAATGAGCATAATCTGGTTTCCCTCCTTGTCCGTGCCAATGGTCTCATTTAATGAAACATCCCCTTGTTCCTTCTTTTTGGATCGAAGCAGCATAAGAATCTCATTTTCCACGCAGCGCGCGGCATAAGTGGCAAGGCGGGTGCCTTTGGAAGGGTCAAAGCTGGAAATCCCCTTAATCAATCCAATAGTGCCGATAGAGAGCAGATCCTCCTGGTCCCGGACGCTGCCGGAATATTTTTTTACAATATGTGCTACCAGCCGGAGATTGTGTTCAATTAAGATATTCCTTGCTTCAAGATCGCCGGCCTGGCACCGGATTAAGTATTCATGCTCCTCCTCCGGCGGCAGCGGTTTGGGAAAAGAATTGCCGTTTGCAATATAGGACAAAAGCAGCGTGACGGATTTAAGACATTGGAGCAGCAGCTGCAGCATGATAATACGCCTCCTTAATATCGGTCGGTATTCTTATTTTTATGCGACAGCCCCGGAAATTTTGCCAGTCCCTATTTTTTTCTCGTAAATTCTTGTAAATA
>CATVQN010000008.1 GCA_958346135.1 uncultured Eubacteriales bacterium
ATTTTAAGCCGGCTTTTAATCCTTCATCTATGTGCGAAAAATCCATCTCACTGCTCCTTTTCCGCCATCGCCCGAATCTCTCGCAGGGATTTTTGGGTTCTCTCTGCAATGTCTGCGGCATCATCGTACTCTGCTTTCCTCCGGCTGATACCATAACCCTCGGAACATTTCACCCTCATCTCTCCGCACGGGGTTTTGACGACCTTCTCGGTACGTTCTAATCTATGACGGTTACAACCGTATTCCCGAATGCCGATGGTGGTGGTGAAGTGAAAAATCGCTTTTGTCATTCTCTCTCGATCCTCCGGTTTACAGAGGACCGAAAGCAGCATTCCCGGCCGCCCTTTTTTCATGCCAATGGCAGCGGTGTACACATCCAGCGCACCTGCCTTGAGAATTTGCTCCGCTGCGAAAGCTATTTCCTCCGGCGTCATATCATCCAGGTTACAGGCAAGCTCTAAAACTTTGTCTTGTCCTCCGCCGCTCTCTCCCAACATAGCCCGCAGGCAGTTGGCGGCGGCAAAATCCTTTGTTCCCATACCGTATCCGATTTGGGATACCCGCATCGCCGGCAGTTCTCCAAAATCATCCGCAAAATACTTTAAGAGCGCCGCCCCGGTAGGCGTACAGAGCTCACCGTCGGCATTTCCGCTCTGAATCGGTATTCCCCTTAGCAGATAAGCCGTAGCCGGCGCAGGCACCGGAAGGATTCCATGGGCGCAATGTACCTGACCGCTGCCCACACTCACCGGCGATACAACCACACGCTTTGGCGCCAGCTCGTCCATCAGCATACAAACGCCTGTAATATCTGCCACAGCATCCATGGCACCCACCTCATGAAAGTGGATTTCCTCCACCGGTCTGCCATGTGCAACACTCTCCGCCTCGGCAATCAGCCGATACACTGCCAGGATATCCCCCCTGACCTTTTCCGGCAGAGAAAGGTGCTCTACAATATGAGAAATCTCCTGCATTCCGGTGTGATGATGTTCCTGCGCTTTTATATGATGTTTATGGGAATGGGCGTGCTCGGACTCACCATTTATTGTCACCTTCATATGCGTTCCCGTCAGTCCGCATTTTTCCGACCTCTCACGTTGCACCTCTACGCCGGGAATGCACAGCGCATTGAGCCGTTTAAGAAAATCCTCCGGCGCCGGATGCAGTTCTAAAAGCGCACCCGTCAGCATATCGCCCGCCGCTCCCATCTTACATTCCAAGTAAAGCGTTTTCATACCGTTTCATCTCCTATTTTGTTAATCATGCTTGCCAGATAAGCGGCGCCAAAGCCGTTGTCAATATTGACTACGCTAACTCCACTGGCACAGGAATTGAGCATGGACAAAAGCGCAGCAAGACCTCCAAAGGCTGCGCCATAGCCCACACTGGTCGGAACGGCAATGACCGGGCATTCCGCAATACCGCCGATGACACTGGCCAGAGCCCCCTCCATACCGGCAATGGCAATCACCACTCTGGCAGTCATAATCTCTTCCGTATGGGACAGCAGTCTGTGAATACCCGAAACGCCCATATCATAAAGCCGCACCACATGATTTCCCAATGCTTCGGCGGTAACAGCCGCCTCCTCGGCTACCGGCATATCACTGGTGCCGCCGGTGGCAATCACAATCTTTCCCCGGCGCAGTCTCGGCATCTCACCTACAACGCCGATTCTCCCCATCTCATGATAGCGAAGCGGAAGCTCCTGTTCTGCCGTCTTTGCTTTCTCCTTTTCCAGCCTGGTAATTAGAACCGTTTTTTGTCCATGCTCCATCAAGGATTTTGCAATCCCCGTAATCTGCTCCGCCGTTTTTCCCTCACCGTAGATCACCTCGGCCGTACCCTGGCGCAGGCTTCTGTGAAAATCCGGCTTGGCGTAGCCCAAATCCGCAAACGGCTCCTCCTTAAGCAAAAGTACCGCATCCTCTGCCGGAAGTGTTCCGTCTGCCACTTTTTTCAGCAGTTCTAAAAGTTTTTCTCTTTCCATCACTTACCGCTCCTAACAAAAGCGAGCGGCTCCGCCGTATCCTACGGCAAAGCCGCTCCGACTTTCCTGATTCCGTTTTCGATTATTTTTTTGCAGTTAGCACCGCCCTGACCTTGCCTTTCGGATCCTTGACCAGTAAAAAAACCAGCCAAATGATGAGTCCCAGCGCCACCGCCGACAATCCCAGATACAGATCGTTCAGCATATCCAAAGGTGCCGGCATAAAGTATCGAGCACCTATTTCTATGTATTTGGCGACTGCATCAACAAACCACATGAGTGATGCACCCCAATATATTAGACATAAAGTACCAAGTTTCATATGGTTATTACCGGCATACCATATCACAGTTGAAATAATTGCCGCAAAAACGGTGAGCAACAATGTCATGATTGCTTTCCTCCGCTTATCGCTATGCGATCGGTTAGCTGTCTTTTTTCTATTGCGCCTGCAACCATGGCAATTCCTGCCCACACCGCCGTTACAAGCACAGCCATTGCAACACCTGAGGTAGCCATTTCTCGAAGCATCACCGCCGCATCTGCCGGATTTGCAGCATTGGTCAGAAACGGAAACCACGGCGTAATCTCACCGTGCCAAATATGCTCAAAGGCAAGCAACGCACTGCCGCCCCAAAGCATGGTATTGAGCCAATTCATTCTTTTTAGAAACGGATTTCTGATTTCCACCTTTTTCTTTTTCGCCTTTTTATCAGAACTTTTTTGAATCAATGTTGTAACGATTGCCTCCGCGGTAGGCACTATAAAACAAGCCATTCTATCTTCCTCCTATCTTTTTTAGTTTCCGCTTGGTTCCAAAGCCGCTGCAGCCTGCTTCAGATAGTCACGAATCGTCAGGTGCTGCGGACAGTGCTCCTCACACTTACCGCACTGAATACATTCCGATGCCTTTCCATGCTCCTTCAATAGGTCTTGATATCTTCCTCTCGCACGGCCCAGCTGTCCCTCGCCAAACCGTTTTAAATTATTATAAATCATAAATGTGTCCGGAATCGCAATCTTCTTGGGACAGCCGTCTGTGCAATAACGGCAAGCCGTACAGGGGACCGCAATACTGGCTCGAATGGCCTCGGCCGCCTGCATCACCGTATCCTGCTGCGCCACACTCAGCGTTTTAAAGTCCTTCATATGGCACAGATTATCCTGTACCTGTTCCATATTGCTCATGCCGGAGAGCACCATCATCACATTGTCAAGACTTGCCGCAAAGCGCACCGCCCAAGAGGCCATCGACGACTCCGGCTCCATGGCACGGAGTAACGCTTCCGCATCTTTGGGAATACCGGCAAGGGCGCCGCCTTTGACGGGTTCCATGACAATCACCGGCTTGCCGTGGCGGCAGGCAATTTCATAGCATTTTTCGGAACAGATTTCGGGATCGTCCCAGTCCAGATAGTTAATCTGAAGCTGCACAAACTCCACCTCGGGATGCTCGGTTAAAATCCGATCTAACATTTCAGGGGAGTCATGAAAGGAGAATCCCACATGACGGATTTTACCCTCCGCTTTTTTCGCTGCGGCAAATTCAAATGCATGAATTCGCTGCGAAACCTCATAGCTCTTCTTTTCCAGGGCATGCAGCAAATAATAGTCGAAATATTCCACATCGCAGCGCATTTGCTGCTCGTCAAAAATCTGCTGCATCTGCTCCGCCTTGGTAATGCTGAACATAGGCAGTTTGTCCGCCACGGTAAACCGCTCTCTGGGATAGCGCTTTACCACGGTCTCTCTAAGAACTCCCTCGCTCATTCCGCCGTGATAGGGATAGGCTGTATCAAAATATGTACCACCCGCTTCTAAAAATGTATCCACCAGCTTTTGTGTCTCGTCCAGGTCAATTTTAGTATTATCGCCGTTAAGACACGGCAGCCGCATCAATCCAAATCCTAACTTCATTCTGATTGCCCCCGTTTCCAGTTCCTCTATCAATCAATATACCACATTCCCATCTGAATTACAATGGGTTCTCCTTAATATTTTGGCCGTCCCGTTTTGGGACGGCCGAATACTTTCTATGGTTTTCGAACGAATAACTCCATCTCGCCGGCTTTAATCTTACGGATAAAATCCTGTTCATCCGACACCGGCGTTTGACTCATCATCCCCGCAAGACTTTCAGCACCGCCAGCCACATGGTTATCACTCCCGGCGGTCTGATAAAAGCCATAATTTTCGGCGTAGAGCGCCGCCATTTTATTTTCCAGCTCGGTTCGGCAGGCATTGATGACCTCCACCCCGTCCACCGAACGGGGAAAGAGCCGGATATGATCGATATATCCGGCCTCCCGGAAGGGATGCGCCTGCACTACAAAGCCGCCGGCTTGTCGTATCTGTGCCAGCTTTTCTTTCATAGAAAGCTGCATAAGCTCCGGATGTGCCATAAACCACGGAAAATCCAAGCCGTAAACCAAAAAGTCCGTTCCATTATAGCTGAGCTCTGCACCAGAAAAAACCTTAATTCCCAGCTTTTGTCCGATTTTGACACCTTTTTCATAGTCCGAGAAAAAGAACCGCAATCGTTCCTCATAAGGTCTCTCCCGAGGGATCTGAATGTTTCCATCTAAAAAATGATTGGTGATAAAAACACCGTCATAGCCTTGCTCCTTATAAAACGACAAGCTTTCCTCCACTGATGCCTTTGCACAATTGCTGACCGGCGCAGTGTGCATATGTGTTTCGTAATAAAACATCTTTGATCACTCCAGTTCTTCTGCTGTCGTTCTTCTTAGAATATGTCTTTTTTATTACGAATATACCTTCGAATCAGAATCCCCACAGACAGCAAAATACAACTCAGCATGAAAATCGGCACCAGCCATGGATTCCCTGACTCTTGCTCCGCACTCTTCATGGTTGTCCAAAGCTCCTGCATCTTGGCATTAGCCTCTTCGGAAAGGTTCCGAAATACCGTTGTGCGCTCCGCCAGAAATACATCATCAGGATAGGAAACCGGATCTTCCTGTAGTTCGGGATCCAGCATCTCAAAGGCCGCCTGATTGGGCGTAGAATAGCCGATATAGTCCGCAATCGCATAGGCAACGTCCGGCTCGCACAGATAGTTAATATACATCTCGGCCGCCTCTTTTTGCTTACAGCCCTTGGGAATGCAGACAGCATCAAAGAACAAATTGGTGCCGCTCTTGGGAATGACGAAGCTCAAATGGTCGTATTCGTCCATCAAGGTTATGGCATCTCCGGCATAATAAGGCGCCAATACGGCTTCGCCGGCTCCCATTTTATCAAAGATTTCGTCCATCACATAGGCCTGAACCACAGGCTTTTGTTCAATCAGCAATTCCGCCGCCCGGGTCAGCTCCTCCGGATCCTCGGTATTGAGAGAATAACCCTCCCGTATCTCCGCAATGGCAAAAGCATCCCGGGGATTATCGAACATCAGAATCTGATCACGGTATTTCTCATCCCAGAGGATGTCCCAGTCGATTTCCTCCTCATTAAGGTCGATGGCCGTGTTGTCATAGATAATTCCCACCGTTCCCCAGGTATAGGGAACCGAATAGGCATTATCCGGATCGTATTCCGGATTTCGGAATTTGTCCATAATATATTGGCTGTTAGGAATGTTGTCAAAGTTTAAAGTCTCCAGCATATTTTCGGAAATCATTCGGGAAATCATGTAATCCGACGGAATGATAATGTCAAAGCTCGCACCGCCGCCTTTGAGCTTTGCATACAGCTCTTCGTTGGTGGCATAAGTGGTATAGTTTACCTTAATTCCGGTCAGCGCCGTAAATTCACCGTTGAGATCCAAAACGCCCTCCTCGCTGCCATCCGGGATATACTCGCCCCAGTTATAGACATTGATGGAGATCCCCGCATTTTGAAACCGAGTATAATATTCCGGATCCTCAAGATTCACCACCGGCGTCTCCGCCGTCTCTTCCTCCTCCAGCTCTGCCGTCTCACAGCCTGCTAGGGAAAAGGTCAAAAGTCCCAACAGCAAAAGAAGGGAAAACATACGTTTCATCGGGATCCCTCCTTTCGGAGATTCCTGCGCTCCAACACGTTTTTTATGATCAAAACCGCCAGAACTACCACAAAAATGATGGTAGACAGGGCATTGATCTCAGGACTGATTTTACGTCGAGTCATGGCGTAAATGGTAATAGGCAGTGTCTGTGCCGTAGAGCCGCTGGTGAAATAGCTGACTACAAAATCGTCCAGGGAGAATGTAAACGCCATCAAAAACCCGGAAATCACACCCGGCATAATCTCCGGCAGCACCACCTTAAAGAAGGAGCGCACCGGCCCGCAGCCCAGGTCCTGTGCCGCCTCATATAAATTGGCATCCATCTGCCGCAGCTTGGGCATTACATTCATCACCACATAGGGAACATCAAAGGTAATATGGGCAATCACCAGGGTAATAAAACCAAATTCCAGATTCATCCGAGCCGCAAAGAACACAAACAGCAGCATCAAAGATACGCCCATTACGATTTCCGGATTGGTAATAGGGATGTTGGTTACCTGCATAATCACCGTTTTGGAACCCCGCCGCATTTTATGGATTCCGATTGCCGCCGCAGTGCCAAGCAGGGTTGCGCACACCGAAGCAATGACCGCCACAATCAGCGTATTGCCAAGCGAGGTCATAATCAGTCCGTTGTGAAACAGCTTTTGATACCACTCAAAGGTAAATCCGGTAAAGACCGACCTGCTTTTTGAGGCGTTGAACGAAAAGATAATCAACACCAGAATCGGGATGTACAAAAAGGCAAGCACCAAACCTAAATAAATTCTTGATAGTTTTTTCATTGCCGCCCCTCCTTACATCAAGACCCGGTCGTCATCCAGGTCAAACTGATTCATCAGAGTCATAATCAGAAGGATAATTACCATGAGAACCAAGGAAATTCCCGCTCCCAGATTAGGGTTATAGGAGTTGCCTAAAAACTGCATTTCAATCAGGTCACCAACCAGTAAGTTAGAGCCGCCGCCTAGCATACGGGAAATAATAAAGGTGCTGATAGCCGGCACGAATACCATGGTAATACCGGACATAATCCCCGGAAGGCTCAGCGGGAAGGTAACCCGCAGCAGCGTTTTCACGCTGTTGCAGCCCAGATCCTGTGCGGCCTCCAGTACACTTTTATCAATTTTTACCATCACCGAATACAGCGGCAGAATCATGAAGGGCAGATAGTCATAGACCATTCCCAACACCACCGCTCCTTGGGTATTGAGCATTTTAAACGGACCGAGTCCGATGTAGCCAAGCAAAGTGTTGATAATCCCCTCGTTGCCCAGCAACGTCATCCAAGCGTAGGTACGAAGCAGAAAATTCATCCACATGGGAAGAATTACAATCATCACCATGGTGCTTTGGATCCGAAGATCCATTCTGGCCAAGGCATAGGCCACCGGATAGGCAATCACAAGACAAATCACCGTAGCAACAGCGGCCAGCCAGATGGAACGGACAAAAATATTGCTGTACTGCGCCACATCCGCCACATATTTTAAAGTAAAGTTTCCCTCTCCGTCGGTAAAGGCAAAATACGCCACCATAATGAGAGGAACAATCACAAATACTGCCATCCATACAAGGTAGGGGGCGGCAAGAAGCTTTCTTCGCATTTCGCCACCTAACCTTTCATTTTACGCATAATATGAATGTCGTCCGGGCCGAAGGTGATTCCCACCGTTGACCCCTCTTCCGCCGCTTTGGTGGATTGAATCAGCCAGCTAAAGTCATAGGCCTCCACCACCATTTCATAATGAACGCCCTTAAAGGTCACCGAAGTCACAACACCGGAGAGCTTCGCCTGCTCCGCCGGCGCCAGCGTAATGTCCTCCGGACGGATTACAACATCCACCGGCGTATTCTCACCAAAGCCCTTGTCTACACAGGGAAATTCCCTGCCGCTGATCTCCACCAGGCAATCCCTCAGCATGATGCCGGGCAGAATATTACTCTCGCCGATAAAGTCGGCTACAAAGGCGTTCTGCGGTTCGTTATAGATATCCACAGGTGTACCGATTTGCTGAATATTGCCGTGATTCATGACTACGACCGTGTCACTCATAGTCAGAGCCTCTTCCTGATCATGGGTTACATAAATGAAGGTGATCTCCAAGCTCTGCTGAATCTTTTTCAGCTCAATCTGCATTCCCTGACGCAGCTTTAAATCCAGCGCGCCTAACGGCTCGTCCAAAAGCAGTACCTTCGGCTGGTTGACCAGCGCCCGGGCAATCGCCACACGCTGCTGCTGACCGCCGGAAAGACGGCTGATATTCCGTTTTTCAAAGCCGCGCAGATTGACAAGCTCTAACATTTCACCGACCCGTTTTCGGATTTCACGTTCCGGCATCTTTTTAACCCGAAGTCCAAACGCAATATTCTCATAGACGTTCAGGTGCGGAAACAGTGCATACCGCTGGAACACGGTGTTGACGTTCCGCTTATAAGGCGGAACATGGTTGATCTTTTTCCCTTCAAACGTAACAATGCCGCTGTCAGGTTCAAGAAAACCGCCGATGATCCTAAGTGTTGTGGTTTTACCACAGCCGGACGGCCCAAGCAGTGTCACAAACTCCTTATCCCGGATGTCCAGGTTAATGTGGTTGAGAATCTGCTCCCCGTCAAAGGTAACAACGATGTCCTCAAGGCTGACAATATTCTCCAATACAAATACCCCCTTTTTTGGTTCTGTTTTTTCTGCTGTTCATTGGAGCAAACAACATTTTACACAATAAACTATTTTTCCTCAAATGTCAATAGTTATCAGAAAAGATACGCAAAGCATACGAAAAAAAAGATGCCGCAAAACACAGCATCTTTCTTCTGTCTATATCTGGATTACGACTCCTCAGGCGGCGTGTAATGAATCAAAACCTTTCCGATTCTCCGGCCGTCCAGCTCTTTTACCGTCACGCTCAGATTGCTGTCCGTAAAATGATCTCCGATTTCCGGAATCTTCTCCAGCTGCTCCATGGCCCAGCCGTTCACAGTATTCTGCTCGCTCTCGCACTTCATACCGAATATCTCAAAGAGCTCTTCCACGCCGGCACTGCCCAAGGCCATATACTCGTTTTCGCCGATACATTCAATCTCCTGTACCACATCATCGTGTTCATCCCAGATTTCGCCTACCAGCTCCTCCAAAATGTCCTCCATGGTAACAATACCCACAGTACCGCCGTATTCATCGGTCACCACTGCCATATGCGCCTGGGATTTTTGAAGATGCTTAATCAGCTTGGAAATCTTAATGGAGTCCGACACAAAAATGGCCGGCGCAATAATATCACTAAGGGTTTGACCCTTGGTTCGGATCATGACAAAGAAATCCCGCTGGTGAATGACCCCCACAATATTATCAATCGTATCCCGATATACCGGAATCCGGGAGAATCGGCTCTCCATAAAAATATGATAAATCACTTGGGGATCTTCCTCAATATCCACGGCTGTCAAATCTACCCGCGGCGTCAGGATATCTCCGGCCTCTAAGTCATTAAACTCAATGGCGCTCTTAATCAGATCCCCCTCCTGGGCATTGATGCCGCCCTCGTGCTGTGCTTCCTCCACAATGGTCAAAAGCTCCTGCTCCGTAATTCCCCGCTCATCCTGGAATTTGAAAATTTTCCGCAGCAGAACCTTCCACAGTCCAAACAGCCAATTAAATGGCGTGAGCAGCACAATCAGCATGCGCAGAATCGGTGCCGAAAACATCGCAAAATTCTCCGGTGACTCCTTTGCCAGACTTTTGGGCGAGACCTCGCCGAAAATCAGAACCGCAACGGTCATTACAACGGTGGAAACAGTTACTCCGTAGGTGGGGAAAAAGCGCAGAAACAAAACCGTTGCAAGGGAGGATGCCGCAATGTTTACCACATTGTTACCAATCAAAATGGTGGATAACAGCTTGTCATAGTGCTCTGACAGCTGCAGTGCCAGCGCCGCTTTTTTGTTTCCTTCCGCCGCAGTATTTTTCAGGCGGATTCGGCTCAGAGACGAAAACGCCGTCTCGGTAGCGGAAAAAAACGCAGAACAGGTAACAAGTATGATGAGCCAGATGATCATGCTCAGACTACTGTCCATAAGGAAAAATTCCCCCTAATCGATATTTTTTTACGAATATACTATAGCACACTCCCCGGCAAAATGCAACGTTTGTTTAAAAATGTCATACAATTGATAAACTGCTGCAATGTTACTATATTTCAGACACCGCCGCATCTGCATCATAACCGCACTTCGTTCATAATATGGTCTTTGTAATAAAAATATTCAAATTATTTTGCAATTTTCATCTTTTTTTAGGGATTTCTTTCAGTCCATCCATTGTTTTTTCAGCATAGAAATTTGATTTTTTTTCAAACTAACATTGTAACAAAAATCAGTGCACTCTTTTCCGTTACAATCTCCTTTTCCATTTTTAAAACGCAGGAGGTCAAAATTATGAAACTCTTTTTCACGAACTCTTTAGAAGACCTTGTTTGCGGCCGTGCCTATCTCCCCATTTACGCAAGTTCTCTCAGCTTGCTTTAACGGCATCAATCAGGTTCTCCTCTTTACTGCCATACTTTTAGTATGGCGGTATACATAAATTTTATGAAAACTGTTCATAATCTTTATTAGGAACAGTCCGGAAAGGATGGAAATAGCATGTCGCAATACCTGATTTCTCCTATACATTCTCTACAGGGCACCGTTGCTGTCAGCGGTTCCAAGAACGCCTCTCTTCCCATTTTAGCTGCCGGTCTTTTATCCGAAGGAGCCTCAGTCTATGAAGGGATCCCGTCACTTTCCGATACACACCATATGCTGGAACTCATCGACAGTCTCGGCGGCAGCACACAAATTCTCGCCCCTAACACAATATCGGTTTCTCTTCCGGCAGACAGCCGGCGCAAAACAGCACCGCTAGAGCTGGTAAACCGTCTGCGGGCCTCCTTTTTGGTCATGGGCCCCATGCTGGCACGCACCGGAAAAATCCGAATTCCGCTGCCCGGCGGCTGTCAGATCGGCGCCCGTCCCATCGATTTACATTTAAAAGGCTTTTCCGCCATGGGTGCAAAAATCCGCCAGGGTCACGGCTTTGTGGAGGCCAAATGTGACCGCCTTTGCGGAACACCCATTTATTTGGATTTTCCCAGTGTGGGTGCAACGGAAAATCTTCTTCTTGCGGCATGTCTTGCAAAAGGAGAAACCGTTTTAGAAAACGCAGCCGCCGAGCCGGAGGTTGCGGATCTCGCTGAATGTCTGACCAAAATGGGCGCAGAAATTGAGGGCGCCGGCAGTGATACCATCGTCATCCGGGGCAAAACTTCCCTTTCTCCCTGCCGGCACCGGGTCATTCCCGACCGGATTGAGGCAGGCACCTTTCTGGCTATGGCCGCAGCCGCCCGGGGAGATCTGACATTGACCAACGTCCGTCCCAATCACGTCAAGCCGGTGCTTGCAAAGCTGGAAGAAATGGGTTTTGATATTGAGGCCGGAGAAGATATGCTCCATATTACCCCCTGCGAGCGATTTAAAGCGGTAGATATTAAAACTCTGCCCTATCCCGGCTTTCCCACCGATATGCAGTCCCAGTTTATGGCGCTTATGAGCATTGCCGACGGAACCGGTGTGGTAGTAGAAACCGTTTTTGAGAATCGGTTTATGCAGGTGCCGGAACTTTTGCGAATGGGTGCGAAAATTAAGCTGGACGGCAGAACTGCCGTCATTGACGGAATAAAAAAACTTAGCGGCGCTCAGGTAAAAGCCACCGACCTTCGTGCCGGCGCCGCCTTGGTAATTGCTGCGCTTGCCGCCCAGGGTGATACCTTAATCAGCGATATCGAGCACATGGAACGGGGCTATGAAAATTTTGTGGAAAAGCTCTCCGCACTGGGCGTAAAAATTTCTAAAATCCCATCAGAGAATCCGGTTCTTTAACTGTTAATCATCTTGCTGATGTCCCGGCGAAGCCGAAGAATAATCCGTTTTTCCAGCCGGGAGATATAGGACTGCGAAATTCCAAGCATATCCGCTACCTCCTTTTGGGTCTTTTCCCTTCCACCCCGGTTGATACCAAACCGAAGCTCCATTATTTTCCGCTCCCGTTCTGACAGCTTTTCCATTGCAAGATGCAATAACTCCCGATCCACCTGTTCATCCAGCCCCCGCTGAATGATGTCTTCATCGGTCCCCAGAATATCGGAGAGCAGTAGCTCATTGCCGTCCCAATCCACGTTCAAAGGCTCATCAATGGAAATTTCGGTTTTCATTCCGTTATTTTTACGCAGATACATGAGAATCTCATTTTCAATACACCGGGAGGCATAGGTGGCAAGCTTAATC